>NZ_CAWNTB010000011.1:0-46584 GCF_963877065.1 Vibrio sp. V01_P9A10T6 | reverse complement strand
TTGATTGTTTTCGCACTCTTTGTTGTTGAATAAAGCCAACGTTCTGATTCGCTAGCAAGATCCAATTTTTGCGTTCATCTGCTGGACTTCAATGATGACATGCCTACACTGACCGCAGATTTTTAAAGGGGAAATGAGATGTGGAGTTGGCTCTCCGTTGCTTTGTCTGGATTCATTAGTATTTCGGCTGTTGAAAGTAACAAAATCAAGCAAGCGGTAATGTTTAAAACACTCAGTATGCTGTTATTGGTGGCGATAGTTCTAAACCATACCACGCAGCTCACTTCTCCTATCTTATGGGTCACGCTCGGTCTGCTTATTTCCGCAATCGCGGACACATTGCATCTGTTGCAACGCTACTCAAAACTCTGTTTTGCTAGCTTTCTTGTCGCACAGTTGATGTACAGTAAAGCCTTCTGGGCGCAACTTTCTGACACTATGGTGTGGTGGCTACCTGCCCTTTTGATTGCGACCAGTATTGTGGCTTTTTTCCTATTGCTACCGCAAATCGACACCTTGATCTTTCCCGTAACCATTATGGGTATGATGTTAGTTCAGTTGGCGTGGGCGGCGGGAGAGTTGTGGCTGCAGACGCAAACAGTGCCTGCCTTTGCCGGGTTTGTTGGCTGTCTGGTGCTGATGCTCTCGGCCAGTTTGTTAGCCATTCACGATTACCGCAGGCCATTGCCTTGTGGGCGCTATCTTATTTCTGGCAGCTATTTATTAGCGCAAGCGTTAATCTCTGCCTCGGTGGCCTTGTAAACATTATCGCTTCATCTATATCGTTACTTTCAGGAGCATCGAAATCTCATGACTGGGCTGATATACTGCTGCCACTTTAAATCGATGTGAGTAGTGAGAGATGGATATTTTATCGGCGGCGACCATGCTTTTTTTGATCATGGACCCGCTTGGCAACCTGCCGGTCATGCTCTCCATCTTAAAACACCTTGATCCCAAACGTCGCCGTGTTGTGCTTGTGCGCGAACTTTGTTTTGCGTTGATCATTTTGATGCTGTTCTTGTTTGCTGGCAAAAACATCATGGGTTTTTTGCACGTGCAACCGGAAACTCTCAGCATTTCTGGCGGTATCATTCTCTTCATCATCTCGATTAAAATGATTTTCCCTAGTGCAGGTAGCATTACTGGATTAGCTGCGGGGGAAGAGCCCTTTATCGTACCGATGGCAATTCCGATGATCGCGGGTCCTTCAGTGATTGCGGCCTTACTGCTTCTTTCGACTCAGCACCCTGATAAACTCCTTGAGCTGTCAGCCTCTGTACTGCTCGCGTGGGGCGCTACTTTCATCATTTTGATGTTCTACGGTTTCTTCCACAAAGTGCTGGGTGAACGTGGTTTAAAAGCGGTCGAGCGTTTGATGGGATTATTGCTAGTTATGATCTCAACGCAAATGTTCTTAAATGGCGTAAAAAGCTATATGGGGCTGTGATTCGGGGATAAAAAAGCCGCCTATCGTGTGAACTTGAAGCGGCTTTTCCTATGTTGCTTTCTTTATGCCGTTAACTTACGTCATGTGTTTGCGGCGGATATCGAGCAGCGCGAAGACTCCAAATACCAGAATCGACCATTTTTCCCAACGGCTCATGCTGATCTTGTCACCAAACGCACCGATAAAAATCAGCATTTGTAGTCCGTGCATAATGAACAAAAATGCCGTCATAATATAAAGTGCAATCGCCGCTTTACCGGGGAACGGCATGAAGATATTCAGCAATAGAATCAACCAAACAAAAGCAATCGCCGCTTTTGCAAGTACCAGTAACACTCTCATTCCGAGCTCCTCTCAAATAGTCGATAACTGACTTGGCCTGCGTTTTTCTCACGGTGCAGATGCCAATTAGCAGGGATGCCTTCTAGCGCCAATTCTTTTTCCGTCTCAATATAAATTAGCGCTTCATCAGCAAGCCAGCCATTTTGTTCTAAAAGCGAGACGGCTTCGCTTAATAAGCCTTGGCGAAACGGCGGGTCGATGAACACCACGTGGTGAGGCGTCCCTTGCTGCTTGAGAAAGGCCAGCGCATCACTATTTATCGCTCGTAAGTTGGTCGCGTTGAGCGCACCAATATTGTGTTCAAGCTGTTTGAATGCCGTCGGGTTGAGTTCAATCAGCGTCACGGATTCTGCTTGCCTTGAGGCGGCTTCAAACCCAAGGCTGCCAGAGCCTGCAAATAAATCTAAGCAGTGTGCACCAGGGATCTCCTGTGCTAACCAGTTAAAAAGAGTTTCTTTGACGCGATCCGTCGTGGGACGCAGACCTTGGGCATCATGAACAGGCAGTTTACGACCTCTCCATAAGCCACTAATAATGCGAACAAAGCCCGTTGAAGGCTTATTTTGTGATGAGTTTTGTTGGCGACGTCTTACCATAGATTTTTTGACCGCTAATAAAGTGATACTATACCCAATCTGCCAACCCGAAACGGGTTTGGTATAGCCATTGAATTTCAATAATGACAAAGTTTACCAATCTAATTGGAAAGTTTTCACTGCTTTGTCATTTTTCTTTTTCTTACGAGGGATAATCCTTCAAGAAAAGGGTCGTAGTTAGTTAGGTAGATCTAGGATATCCCCAGATGACGGAAAAAAAGAAACGTGGATTACTCTCTTGGCTCGGTTTTGGTGACGAAGAATCAAGTAAATCAACCAGCGAAACAGAACAAGTGCTTGAGCCATCTACGCTTGTCGAACCAGTTGATGCTGAGCAAGAACAAGAAACGACGGCAGTTGCTCAACCCATCGAAGAGCCACACACTGCGCTAGCAGAAGCAGAAGCAGAAGCAGAAGCAGAAGCAGAAGCAGAAGCAGAAGCAGAAGCAGAAGCAGAAGCAGAAGCAGAAGCACGAATTCAAGAGCAAGAAAAACCCAGCGAGAGTTTTTTCGCACGCTTAAAACGCAGCCTTAGCCGAACCAAAGCCAATATTGGTGCGGGTTTCTTTGGTCTGTTTAAAGGCAAGAAAATTGATGATGAGCTGTTTGAAGAGCTGGAAGAGCAACTGCTGATTGCCGATGTTGGGATGGAAACCACACTCAAAATCATCAGTAATCTGACAGAAAAAGCCTCTCGCCACGCGTTGAAAGATGGAGAGGCACTCTACGGTTTACTGAAAGACGAAATGGCTGACATTTTGGCTAAAGTAGAGCAACCGTTAGTGATCGATAGCCAAAAAACGCCCTACGTTATTTTAATGGTCGGCGTCAACGGTGTAGGCAAAACGACCACGATAGGTAAGTTGGCCAAACAGTTTCAAGCTCAAGGTAAAAAAGTGATCTTAGCGGCGGGCGATACTTTTCGTGCTGCGGCTGTTGAGCAGTTGCAAGTGTGGGGCGAGCGTAACAACGTACCAGTAATTGCACAGCACACTGGCGCAGACAGCGCATCAGTGATTTATGATGCGATTGAGGCCGCCAAAGCACGTGGCGTGGATGTGGTGATCGCCGATACCGCTGGTCGCTTGCAAAACAAGAGCAACCTCATGGAAGAGTTGCGTAAAATTGTGCGCGTCATGAAAAAAATTGATCCATCAGCGCCGCATGAAGTGATGCTGACGTTAGATGCCGCTACTGGGCAAAACGCCATCAGCCAAGCCAAACTCTTTAGTGAAGTGGCCCCGGTGACTGGGATCACCTTAACCAAGCTGGATGGCACGGCGAAAGGCGGCGTTATTTTTGCGCTGGCCGATCAGTTTGAAATTCCGATCCGCTTTATTGGGGTTGGTGAAGGGATTGACGATTTACGTCCGTTTGAAACGCAGCAATTTATTGAAGCTCTGTTTAGCCGCGAAGAGTAAGTGTGCGTGGGTGCTCAATGAGCACCTCATCATCCAATGGAGACTGGTGAGAGGAATAGCGAGTGATTAAGTTTCAACAAGTCAGCAAAGCGTATCGCGGAGGCCGTCAGGCGCTGCAAAAGGTCGACTTTCACCTACGCCGAGGAGAAATGGCGTTTTTGGGTGGGCACTCCGGAGCCGGTAAAAGTACCTTGTTGAAGTTAATCTGTGCGATTGAGCGTCCAACCGATGGGCGCATCAGCTTTAACGGTCACGATATTACGCGTATTCCCAATCAAGATATTCCCTTTTTACGCCGCAACATCGGCATTGTGTTTCAAGATCATCGCTTGCTGATGGACAGAACGGTTTACGACAATGTGGCATTGCCAATGCGCATTGAATCGATTTCAGAAAATGAAATTAAGCGTCGCGTCTCAGCCGCGCTGGATAAAACTGATCTATTAGACAAAGCACGCTGTTTACCGAGCCAACTTTCTGGGGGTGAGCAGCAACGAGTGGGTATCGCAAGAGCGGTCGTGAACCGACCTACCTTACTGCTGGCCGATGAGCCTACGGGTAACTTAGACCCAGAGCTTTCTAACCGTGTGCTTAAACTGTTTGAAGAGTTTAACCGTGCCGGAGTCTCTATTTTGCTTGCGACGCACGACATCAGCTTAGTCAACACGCGTCCTCAATATCGTCATTTAGAACTTAACCAAGGTTTTTTAAGCGAGGTAGAAGACTATGGCCGTTAAGTCGTCGAATAAAAGGAACGCGAAAGCACGTGAACCGAAACGGGCCAAAACCGATAGTTTCTTAGCCATCCACTTTAAGCAGGCCAAGGCCTCATTTTCAAGTTTATGGTCACGCCCACTCGGCAATATTTTAACGCTCGCCGTTATTTCGATGGCGCTTGCGATGCCTGCCTGTATGTACCTGCTGAGCAAAAATATCGCGTCTGTAGCCAATAATGTCACCAGCCCTGCTCAGATCAGTGTCTATCTACATGAGCGCACACCTGAAGCACGAATTATGGTGTTGAAAGATGAGCTAGAAAGTTTGGCCGATGTCGCCAGCGTGGAGTACATCTCACCGCAGCAAGGATTGGATGACCTGAGTCAATACGCCGGGTTTGAACAAGCCATTAGTTTATTGGATGATTACGCTTTACCTGGCGTGCTTATTGTTACCCCGCAGGTTGAGCAGCAAGAGCAAATCAAAGCGCTGGCGAAAAAAATACAAGCAGAACAAGACGTCACGGATGTACGCTTGGATGAAGATTGGCTTGCTAGGTTAAACGCCATTCGAACTTTAGCGGCGATCATTGTCGCGAGTTTATCGGTATTGATGTTGGGCGCTGTATTTCTGATTGTGGGCAACACCTTGCGCTTTAACGTACAAGCCAATAAAGAAGAGATCCAAACCATGAAATTGATCGGTGCCACCGATCGCTACATTTTGCGCCCTTATCTCTATGCTGGCATGTGGTTTGGCTTGTTGGGCGCATTCGCCGCTTGGCTGTTAACCGCTTTTGTGACTATTTTATTGAACGGTGCCGTTGAAGATCTTGCCCTACTGTATGACAGCCGTTTTCGTCTTATTGGCCTAAGTTGGGATGAATCCTTACTGCTGTTGATGCTCGGTACTTTCTTAGGATGCGTAGCGGCAAAAGTATCTGCGCAGCGTCATTTAAAAGAAATTGAACCAGTTTAGTTGAATATTGTCATATGTAGGCAATAACTGTTGGCTAGCTTTAGCCACAGCACTTGTATAGGCGACTTGTTTATGCATAATAGTTTCCCCTTGCTTGAATCTTGTTCATTTTAGGTTCAAGATTGTCGGGTTAAAAACATCCATTACTCCAGATCAGAAATTGATGAGGAATTGAATGACAAACCAAACGTATCAAATGGCTCTCGTTTCACAAGACAGCTTAGACAGCTACATTCGTTCAGTGAACAGCTACCCAATGCTGAGCGCGGAAGAAGAGCGGTCACTCGCAGAGCGATTACATTACAAAGGTGAAATTGAAGCGGCGAAAGGGTTGATCTTATCGCACCTTCGATTCGTTGTTCACGTTGCTCGTGGCTATTCTGGTTATGGCCTGCCCATGGCGGATTTAGTTCAGGAAGGCAATATTGGCTTAATGAAAGCGGTGAAGCGTTTCAACCCAGAAGTTGGGGTGAGACTGGTTTCCTTTGCTGTGCACTGGATCAAAGCTGAAATTCACGAATACGTGTTACGCAACTGGCGCATTGTAAAAATAGCGACCACGAAAGCGCAACGTAAGCTATTCTTCAACCTACGCAAATCGAAAAAGCGTTTAGGCTGGTTTAATAGCGGTGAAGTGGAAGCGGTTGCCCGTGAGTTGGGCGTTGACCCGGCTGAAGTGCGAGAAATGGAATCACGCTTAGCCGCGCAAGATGCCACCTTTGAAATGTCGGCGGAAGACGATGATTCGAGCTCTTCTTACACTGCACCTGTGCTTTATCTCGAAGATAAGCATTCGGATCTTGCGGATAACATTGAAGCGGCGAATTGGGAGCATCACACCAACAATCGTTTAAGCTTGGCGTTGGCTAGCTTAGATGAACGCAGTAAACATATTGTGCGCTCTCGTTGGTTGGATGATCAAAAAGCTACGCTACAAGAGTTAGCGGAAGAGTATGGTGTCTCAGCTGAGCGTATTCGTCAGCTAGAAAAAAATGCAATGAAGAAGCTAAAGGATGCTGTCGGCGAGTTCTAATCACTGACTCATTGTGAAGCGCATTAAAAACCGAGATCTTACGATCTCGGTTTTTTTATTTTTGATCACTTTAAGTGATCAAATTTTCAGCGCGCTGATTGTGGATAACTCTGTGACAAAATTATTCGTGAGCTGTCATCAAGTCGGTTAAATCAAGGCTTGAACACCGTTTTATATTTGGGGATATGTATTGTGTTACACACAGAAAAGTAAGGATCATCACTACATGTTGTGGATCTATTTCTCATTTACTACTTTATCAACGCAATCCACAAGATTATCCACAAATGGCGAAAAAGTGATCAGTGGTGGATAACCTTATAAAGGCCGTGTACTTGATTGCCTTGGGATAGGTTACAATCAAATGCTAAAAATAAAACCAATCAGAGGAAGCGATGGATCAGTTTCAACATATCAATGCTCAAGCAGCACAAGCTTTAATGGAACAACATGATGCGCAATTAGTGGATATTCGTGATGCGCAATCTTTTGCGGTTGCACATGCAAATGGCGCATTCCACTTAACCAACGACAGCATGGTTTCATTTATGGAAAAAAGCGAATTTGACCAACCCATTTTAGTGATGTGTTATCACGGTATTAGCAGCCAAGGTGCTGCACAGTATCTGATTAACCAAGGTTTTGAACAGGTGTATAGTGTGGATGGTGGATTCGAAGCTTGGCATCGTGCAGGCTTGCCCGTAACCAGCAATTAGGATGACTTATGTTAAGACTGATCACGCTCAATAACCCAAGAATGGCGCAAGCCTTTATTGATTACATGGCCTCTCGTGAAATTGAGATTCAAATGATGCCGGAAGGGAGTGGTCAATTTGCGTTATGGTTACTTGATGATCAACATCAGATTGAAGCCGAAGCGGAACTCAACCATTTTCTGCACAATCCAAATGACAGAAAGTATCAAGCTGCTTCATGGGATGTGGCTGAAAGCCGTAAAAGTCACTTTCAATATCGTTCACCGAGCATGTTGGCGATGCTCAAAGCCAAAGCTGGGCCTTTAACACTGGGCGTGATGATGGCATGCGCCATTATCTTTGCATTGCAGCAGTTTGGGCTAGCCAATCAAGTATTTTCCGCATTACATTTTCCTGCTTTGGCTGGGCAGCAATGGCAGATTTGGCGCTGGTTTAGTCATGCTTTACTTCATTTCTCTGTGCTGCACATCGTCTTTAACTTGTTATGGTGGTGGCAGTTGGGGGGCGATGTTGAAAAACGGCTTGGCTCATTCAAACTTGGACAGCTATTTTTAGTGTCAGCATTGTTGTCCGGTGCGGCTCAGTACTGGGTTGAAGGAGCCAATTTTGGTGGTTTATCGGGTGTGGTCTATGCGTTGGTCGGTTATCTATGGATGCTTGGTTGGAAAGCCCCTCATCTTGGCTTGCAAATGCCCAAACCCGTGATCGGTTTTATGCTGGTGTGGTTGGTGCTCGGGTTTGTACAACCCTTTATGGCGATTGCCAACAGCGCGCATTTAGCGGGCCTATTTTCAGGAATCGCCTTTGGATTAAATGACGCCAGCCGTCATCGAACTCGTTAAGCAAAACATCAATAGAGCGACAATCGCTGCTCTATTGATAGATGTATTTAGTAAACAGTAGGTCAGCAATAATGGTTCGGCCTATTTCAGGCAGTAACACCGCGTTGAGCTCTGTTACCAACGTTTTTCTTAAATCTTCCCGACCCGCGAGTGATTTTATCGTCTCTTCGGTCTGTTTACCGAGTAGCTCGACGATGGCATCACGAATCAGTGGTTGGTGCCGTTCAACGGCGGGTAAATCGGCGTCGCTGGATACCATCACGTCGATACGAACTTGGATGTAACCTAACTTATTTCCTTTGGTGAAAAAGTTGGTGGTGAGATCCGGCTCTAAGGTAAAGTACGCTAGCCTAGGCGCTTTTTCATCTTGTGCATAACTTGGTAACGCACAAAACAAGCTTAGGGCGATAATTATTTGGGCTACATAACGTTTAAGCATATTTCTATCTTTTCTTTAGTTGGTTCACGATACTCGAATCGCTTGAGTCTTGTTACAATAGAGCATCGGATTGTAATCAAAATGCTTATCTCGTTGTTTGGAATATACCGCAGTTGTCGCTTCCCGTTTTTACAAGCGGGTTTTTAACCTCCAACCGAGGGATTCTGTGAGTGAGCGCTTTTTATGGTTGTGTTAACCAAAAATGGACCTTTATTGTATGTTGATAAAGCCACTAATTGAATACTAGTATGAATCAATCAATTTCGCTCTATCTGTCTGCTTTGCGAGAAGTAATTTGGCAACAACCTGACGTTTTTTCTTTTCCTGATCAGGTTTCTCAGTCTTGGCTTTTAGAGCAAGGATCATTATCTCGCGTGTTAGAGGCGCAGTGTCAGCAACTGAGCGTTGAACTACTGCACAATAAGCTCGTTGAGGCAGAAAAATTACAGGGTGATGAGATGGCTCTGTTATCTGATGAAGCCTGTTTGTTACGCCAGGTTGTGCTGCGTGGTGATCAACAGCCATGGGTTTTAGGCCGTACTTTAATTCCTCAATCTTCGATGCTGGGTCAGCAATATGACTTAGCGCGCCAAGGTGATATTCCGCTTGGGTTAACGGTTTTTCGTGCTGAGCACGTTAAGCGTGACGCACTACAAGTGGGCTGGGCAATGATGGAAGAGGGGCCGTTGCTTGCACGCCGTTCACGATTATGGATGAATAATAAACCGATGTTAGTTGCGGAGCTGTTTTTACCCTTTTCACCGATTTACTCTAAGGAGAGAGTGTCATGACTTTGGTTAAGGCGCGTGCTTATTGGCAACTGATGCGCATGGATCGGCCAATTGGTTCTTTGCTATTGTTGTGGCCAACCTTATGGGCATTGATTTTAGCCGCGCAAGGTTTCCCCGATCCTAAAGTATTGTTGGTATTCGTGTTGGGGGTGTTGTTGATGCGCTCAGCGGGTTGCGTGATCAACGATTTTGCTGATCGCAGAGTCGATGGACATGTTAAACGAACCAAACAGCGGCCTTTGCCTGCCGGGCGTGTGACAACCAAAGAGGCGATTGCACTGTTTTTAACGCTAGGTATCACTTCTTTCCTGCTGGTTTTGACCATGAATCCACTCACGGTTCAGCTCTCCTTTGTCGGTATCGCATTAGCGTTTGTTTATCCGTTCATGAAACGTTATACACACCTTCCGCAGTTGGTATTAGGGCTGGCCTTTAGTTGGTCTATTCCGATGGCATGGGCGGCGCAAGCCAACGAATTGCCAGCGGTGATGTGGGGGCTATTTTTGATCAATGCGTTGTGGACTGTGGCGTATGATACGCAGTATGCGATGGTTGATCGTGATGACGATATTAATATCGGAGTCAAATCGACCGCTATTTTATTTGGTCGTTTTGATAAAATCATCATCGGCATTTTACAGTTATTGGTACTGGCGTTGATGATCGCACTTGGTGGCTATTATCAGTTAGGGGCGAGTTTTTATTGGTCAGTATTGGCTGCAGCGGCTCTGTTTGTCTATCAGCAGCGTTTAATTCGTCATCGTGATCGTGATTTATGCTTCCACGCTTTTCTCAATAACAATCACGTTGGCATGGTGTTAACGTTGGGCCTGCTTTTTGCGTTTTGGTAAGTAGTTCACTAGTTTTTGTAAGTACTTCACGAATAAAGTAAAGGCATCCATTGGGATGCCTTTACTGTTTCTTACGACCGATTAGTTCGCTTGGCAGAGACTTTCTTGAATGGTTAAGCGAATTTCAGGATAGAGCATCGAGTAAAGTAGGCGTGCTAGCTGAACGGTTGGTTCTAAATGGCAATTGCCATCAACATCCAAATAGCCCTGCTCTTTGAGCGTGACAAACATGGCGGAGAATACCCCTTTATCAAAAAACTCAGGGGCATTGATGCCATGCAAACGGCCAAGACGTTGTGCAATTTCTTGGCTTTTTTGCTCTAAATCAGATTTGCCCACTTCAGGGTTGGCAACCAATAGATTGAGAGCAATCGCGTAGCGTTGTAGGGTTTCTGAAATGGTACGACCGAGCAGCATCAACACTTGTGTTTTGGCTTGATTAATAGCCACGACACCCTCTTCTAGCGTTACTAATTGTTGACGTTGCAGTTCGTTAACGTAAGCGTTGACTACATCTGCGAGTTCATCTTGCGCAAAGCTTAAAAACAGCTCCTGCTTTAAGAAGGGATAAATCAGTGCCACATTGGCGGTTATCTGCTCTAGTGATAGCGTTTGCTGGCGGATCAACATCTGCGCAATCAGTGAGGGAATGGCAAACAGATGAATGATGTTATTGCGATAGTAGGTCATCAAAATCGACTGATTGCGGTCAAGAGAAATAATCTCACCCATGGTATCGGATTCAATTACAAACTTGTCGAGCGACTGTGCATGGTTAACCAGTTCTTCCGCACTGGCTTTAGGCACAGTGCAGGTTGCTGAGTAGCGCACGTTATTTAGTAGCGATAAATAGCAGTCGATTTGCTTAACCAAATTGTCACGAGCCAGTGCGCTTTGGCGTGAAGCAAGTAACGCGGTGGCACACAAAGTTAAGGCATTGGCCGCCGCCGCATCGTTAATGTGCGTCATCATCTTGGTGGCCAGTTGGTTAACAATAGGGTTGATCCACTGCGGCTTGGTGCTGCCCATAGGGTCAATATCTTGCGTCCATTCTGGCACTTGCTCGTTAAGGTATTGGTTCAACGGGATCGGTTCGCCGAAATTGACATAGCCTTGGCCAAAATTACGCAGCTTGCGAATCGTGCGCAGCACTAAACCCGCATTTTCTTTCTCTTTACTTTTGCCGCGTAGCTCTTTGGCGTAAGTGCTTACTTCCATCACGTGTTCATAACCGATATAAACCGGCACGAGGGTCACCGGGCGGTTAAGGCCGCGCAACATGGCTTGGATGGTCATCGCCAGCATGCCTGTTTTCGCTGGCAGTAAACGGCCAGTGCGTGAACGGCCACCTTCGCTGAAATATTCAACTGAATAGCCTTTGGCAAATAGCTCGGCCAGATATTCGCGGAAAATGGTCGAATAGAGCTTATTGCCTTTAAAGCTGCGACGAATGAAGAATGCGCCGCCACGGCGGAAAATCGGACCTGCTGGGAAAAAGTTCAAGTTGATTCCGGCAGCAATATGCGGTGGCACCATACCTTCGCGATACAGCACATAAGAAAGTAAGAGATAATCCATATGGCTGCGGTGGCAAGGGACATAGACAATCTCGTGTCCATCTTGCGCAAGGCGACGCACGGTGGCGGCATTATTTATATTAAGCCCTTGGTAAATGCGGTTCCATAACCAGCCCAGTATGCGCTCTCCTTTCTTGATTAAGGAGTAAGAGAAATCAGCGGCAATCTCATCCATGATGTCATGCGCTTCTTTGCGCGCTTTTTCGAGGGAGATATTGTTGGCTTTCGCTTGATCTTCAATCGCTTTTTCAATCGCTTGTGATTTAATTAGGCGGTTAAACAGCGCTTGGCGATTGGGCAAATTTGGCCCAGAAGCTGCCAGCTTTTGGCGAGAGAAATGAATACGAGCCACTCGTGCCAATTTATGCGCAATAGATTCGTCGGTGCCGTGTGAATCAGCCATATAGCGCAGTGAAACGACGGGGCTAAAGCGCACCATGCAATCGCGTCCAGCAAAAATTACCGCGAGTGCTTTTTGTGGGCCATTTAAGGCTTGGAGATAGGGTTTCTCTTGCCCCTCTTTACCTGGTTTACGTCCCCAAAGCACCGTTGCTGGGATCATTTGAACGTCCAATTCCGTATCAAACTTATGTAGCTCAAGCAGTTCAGAAAAAAGAGCGATAGAGTCACTAGGAACGTGCTGATCATTGCGCATCAAGGTTGGGCGCGCCGAGATGAAAACATAACGGGCAAAACTTTTGCCGTTTAGCTCAAGTGGTTGCAGCGGGTCAGGTAAACCCAGTTCTTTGGCGTGCGTTTGCAAGGTGAGCAAATCAACACTTGAGCGAAAAGGTAAGGCGTAAACAATCGGCTTGTGAATATCAATGCCGTGGTCTTCTATTGGATTAGAAGGGATCGCCGTGCCTTTGACCAACGCAGACAAAGGTAATTTTAGTAGTGAACGAGATAATGAGTGTCCAGAAGACATAAAGGTCGTCGCCTCAAGAATATTTCAATATGCTTAAGCGCATGTCCATTTCCCTGTGAGTTGATACTCAGAGAAATCGATATGCGCCGAAGCGGCTAGCTATTTTTGAGCCGCAAGGATACCAGAAACTGGTCAAACCTTTTAATCATTATTGTTTAGTAAAACAGCATCACTTGCGAGCGCAGTGAGTGAATCGGTAAGGTATTTATCGGTCGATTGCGGCATTTTTTGTAAATAGCCAAAAAATAAGCGTCCGCTCTTCCATTTATTCGATTACTGGATATACTCACAGTTAACTGTATAAACAGACAGGTGAGATATGAAGCCGTTAACGCCCCGCCAGCAACAAGTATTTGATCTTATCCGCAGTAAGATCGACGAAACCGGAATGCCACCGACTCGCGCTGAAATCGCACGCGAGCTGGGTTTTCGTTCCGCCAATGCCGCAGAAGAGCATTTAAAAGCACTGGCTCGTAAACAAGCGATTGAAATTATTCCGGGTGCCTCTCGTGGGTTGCGTATCTTACTTGAAGCTGCCAATGAGCCAGAAGATCTTGGCCTGCCTTTAATTGGTCGAGTCGCGGCGGGAGAGCCTATTTTGGCGCAAGAGCATGTCGAAGCGCATTACCAAGTGGATCCCAATATGTTTCGCCCTCAAGCGGATTTCTTACTGCGTGTGCAAGGCGAAAGTATGAAAGATATTGGCATTATGGACGGTGACTTACTCGCAGTGCACAAAACACAAGATGTGCGTAATGGGCAAGTGGTGGTGGCGCGTGTTGAAGATGATGTGACGGTAAAACGTCTAGAACGCAAAGGCTCTACCGTGTTATTGCACGCAGAGAATGAAGCGTTCTCACCAATTGAAGTGGATCTTAAATCTCAGCAGCTCACCATTGAAGGTGTGGCCGTCGGCATTATTCGCAATACCGATTGGATGTAATTTATTATTGAGATCTATTCTCAATAACTTGTTATTCTAACTGATATTCATTATCATCTTCTTTGTTGTTACATCGAGTTGCGACATAAGGAAGATGGTAATGCCTACCGATAAACATTCACTAACCCCACGTCATCATATTCCAACCAATTTAGTTCAACCGTTGTGGTTTCGTAGCCGCGAAAGTTTGGTTGATAACGGGTTAGTGTATGATCCGATCGCTGCAAAGGCCTGCCAGAGCTGTCACTTAGCCCCCGAATGTTTAAGCGGTGATATTGATCAAAAACAATTGCTGCATGCCACCTTAACGCAATTGTGCGATCAACAAGTGCGCGCGTTTATTGAGCGTAACCCTGATGGATGGATCATTAATGTCGGTGCTGGGTTAGATACCCGTTTTTATCGGGTAGACAACGGGCGCTGCCATTGGATAGAACTCGATATCACCGAAAACCTGCTGTGGCGGCAGAAATTGTTTCATCGCAGTGAGCGTTATCAACATGTGTGTGGCAGTGTCGATGATCTTCAGTGGTTGGATGCATTGCCTATTGCGGAGTCCTCCGCCGTTTTAATCGTTTGTGAGCATGCGTTATTAGATTGTACGGCGCAGCAACTCACCTATTTTATCCGCGCATTGGGTTTGCATTTTTCTAATGCGGCGGCTTGTTTAATGCTGGCTGGAGACAAAACTGCTTCCACTTTAGGTCAGAAAATGGGCTCAGGCCATTACGGACATGGTTTTGCTAATCCAACCGAAGCGGTACTCAATGTCTTGCCTTGGGCTTCGTCGGCAAAAACGTTTTCACCGCTCGATCAACATTGTGGCCGCTGGAAATTATGGCAACGTTGGTTAAGTAAGGTGATGGTTTACAAGCTGCGCTTAACACCCGTTTTAGTTTATGTCCGTTGGTGAGTAACCGCTAGCCGTCCTCCTATCACTCCGCTACACTTTGCTCTCACCCATGAGAGGTCAACGTGTTGCAATCTATTTTACAAACGTTATCGAATCGTTCCGTACATCGGCAAGTGTTGCTACTGGCGATACCTATGGTGCTGTCCAATATTACTGTACCGCTGTTAGGTTTAGTTGATGCGGCGGTGATCGGTCATCTGGAACACGCTTGGTATTTAGGTGGAGTGGCGCTTGGCGGTACGGTAGTCAGTGTCACTTTCTGGTTACTCGGCTTTTTAAGAATGTCGACCACAGGCCTTGCGGCGCAAGCATACGGTGAACAGTCGCCACAAAAACTGGCGTTAGTCTTGTTGCAAGGGCTCTTGATGGCACTGGCATTTGCGTTGTTGTTTTTGATTCTGCATCGATGGATTGGCGATGCGATTTTTTCAGCCAGCAGTGCCAGTGAGCAAGTAAAGCAATATGGGTTGCAGTATTTTGTGATTCGAGCGTGGAGTGCGCCCGCCGCATTGGCCAACTTTGTACTGCTCGGCTGGCTGTTAGCCACGCAAAATGCTAAAGCGCCGATGTGGATGGTGATCATCACTAACTTAACCAACATCGCGTTGGATATTCTGTTTGTGTTGGGTTTCGGCTGGAAAGTGGAAGGTGCTGCGCTGGCATCGGTTATCGCCGATTATGCGGGCATGAGCTTTGGCTTATTGTGTGTTTGGCGCTATTGGTTGTGGCATCAACTCCCTTCGCCACTGCAGCTAGGTGTTTTAGTGACACAAGGTCTTAGCCGCTTTGTGAAATTGAATCGCGATATTTTCCTGCGTTCACTCTGTTTGCAGGCGGCGTTTAGCTTTATGACCTTTCAAGGGGCGGCCTTTGGTGATCAAACCGTGGCGGCTAACGCTGTCTTAATGAGTTTTTTGATGATGATCTCCTATGGCATGGATGGTTTTGCTTATGCGATGGAGGCCATGGTTGGCAAAGCGATTGGTGCAAAAAGTGAGACGCAGCTCAAAAGTGCTCTGATCGGCAGTTTTTTCTGGAGTGCGCTAATCTGTTTAGCGTTAACGGTGATGTTTGCGGTGTGGGGATCGGCGTTGATCACGCTGATCACTGACATTAACGCAGTTCAGCAAGCGGCTAACCGTTATCTACCGTGGCTGGTGGCGATGCCGTTAACCGCGATGTGGTGTTTTTTATTGGATGGTATTTTTATCGGCGCGACCAAAGGTAAAGAGATGCGCAACAGCATGTTTGTCGCGATGTGCAGTTTTTTCAGCGTTTTCTATCTGGCTCAGTCTTTGGGTAATCACGCCCTGTGGATGGCGATGATCAGCTTTATGGCGATGCGCGGCATCAGTTTAGGTGTGGTCTTTATCTCACAATGGCGACGCGGTGTTTTTCTCACTTGATCACCGAATCTATCCCTAAGCACTTCACTCACTAGGTTACCAAAAAGAAAGCCGCACTCGTTAGCGGCTTTCATTCCATTAGCAGGCAGAATTAGGTCGATGATTAGAACAATCGATTCAGGCCATTTAACGCCGCCACGCGGTAGGCTTCGGCCATGGTTGGATAATTGAAGGTGGTATTGACGAAATATTCGAGGGTATTGGCTTCGCCTTTTTGCTCCATAATTGCCTGTCCGATATGGATTATTTCAGCCGCGCGTTCTCCAAACACATGAATACCTAAAATTTCTTTTGTCTCTCGGTGAAACAAAATTTTCAAGCTGCCGATATCTTTGCCAGAAATTTGTGCTCGTGCGAGGTGTTTAAACGAAGAGCGGCCAACCTCATACGGAATTTTGGCCGCGGTGAGTTCTTGCTCTGTTTTGCCCACTGAACTGATTTCAGGAATGGTGTAAATCCCAGTTGGAATGTCATCAATTAAGTGCCCTTGCGCTTGACCATGAGCAATCGCTTGAGCGACAAATCGACCTTGATCATAGGCTGCGCTCGCAAGGCTTGGGTAGCCAATTACATCACCGACTGCGTAGATGTGCTCCACCGAGGTTTGATAGTTACGATTGACGGCCAGTTGGCCACGTGAGTCGGCATTCAGGCCCACCGCTTTGAGGTTCAATTTGTCAGTGTTGCCCGTGCGTCCATTGGCGTACAAGATACAGTCGGCTTTCATTTTTTTGCCCGATTGCAAGTGAACGATCACACCATCGTCAGTGCCTTCAATCTTTTCATGGGTTTCATCATTACGAATCACAATGCCGCTGTTCCAAAAATGGTACGAGAGTGCATCAGACGTTTCGTTATCCAGAAACGAAAGTAAGCGGTCACGGGTATTGATGAGGTCAGTTTTGACCCCTAAGCCTCGGAAAATCGAAGCGTATTCGCAACCAATGACGCCTGCACCATAAATAATGATGTGGCGAGGATCGTGTTTAAGCGAGAGAATCGAATCGCTGTCATAAACTCGTTCATGAGTAAAATCAACATCATCAGGTTGATAAGGGCGTGAGCCAGTCGCAATCACAAATTTGTCGGCGCTGTATTTTTCGATGCTGCCGTCAGCGTGCGTAACCGCCACGGTATTTTTGTGGGTAAACTTAGCGTTACCAAAAATCAGCGTACACTGATTGCGATCGTAAAAGCCTTGGCGCAAGCGCGTCTGTTTATCAATCACAGATTTAGCATGGCCTAAAATATCAGAGAAAGTGAGATGAATACTGGTGTTGTTTTTACAAAATAGAGGGTTACTGTTGAATTCGATGATGCGGCTGACCGCATGGCGTAACGCCTTGGAGGGAATGGTGCCCCAATGGGTACAACCTCCGCCAACACTACTCTCTTTTTCGATAATGGCGACATTAAACCCCGCTTTAGTCAAACCCATTGCGGCGCCTTCTCCGCCCGGGCCGCTACCAATTACGATGACATCGAAGTGGTTTTGGTTCGCCATACTCTATTCCTTGTTGTATTTGTTTAACATTGCTGTAGCGAGATTTTAACTGATCCATCAGTGCGGTAAACGATGTTGCCATCAGAGAGTGGAGAGGATCACGCTCGAGAGGTGAAAATGCCACTTTATGCTATTGCTTTGCCCATCTTACTGTGGCGAGTGATTGAAATTAGGTTAGGTGACTGTTTAATTGGTCACTTTGTCCAAAGAGGCGATGTTGTGGCTTAGACAACGTGCTCAATCACGTTATAGTATGGCTCAGATAGTAAAAGAGAAGCGACTTAATATGAAATCGATGGGAATTCGCGCATTACAAAAAGAAAAAACACGTCGTTCATTGATTGATGCAGCATTTAGCCAATTAAGTGCCGATCGGAGTTTTTCTAACTTAAGTTTACGAGAAGTGGCCCGCGAGGCGGGGATTGCGCCCACCTCATTCTATCGACATTTTAAAGATATGGATGAGTTGGGTTTAACCATGGTTGATGAAGGCGGTTTACTGCTGCGCCAATTGATGCGCCAAGCACGGCAGCGCATTGTCAAAGAGGGCAGTGTGATTCGCACGTCGGTTGAAACCTTCATGGAATTTATTGAAAGTAGTCCCAATGTGTTTCGCTTATTACTGCGAGAACGCTCAGGTACTTCTTGCGAGTTTCGTGCCGCGGTAGTGCGAGAAATACAGCACTTTTCCGCAGAGCTCACCGAGTATTTGATGACGATAGGCATGGGTCGTGACGAGGCATTAACTCAGGCCGAAGCTTCCGTTATTTTGGTGTTCAGCTCCGGCGCTGAAGCTTTAGATTTAGATCGACGTGAGCGAGATGAGCTTGCTGAACGTTTGATCATGCAGTTGCGAATGCTAGCCAAAGGGGCATTTTGGTATCGCAAAGAACGTGAACGTAATCGGCTCAAAGGGGGGATAGAGTAATGTCGAATGAAAACAACACAACCCATCGTGGTTCGGAAAGAAAAACACTTGTGCTAGCGCTCATCGCAGGTATGTGCGGCGATGCCTTGTTGTCTTGGGTAACCATTAGCCAAGTTCCGTTCTCCATTTTCCCATTGATTGCATTAGTGCTTTCTGTGCAGGCGTTGTATCAAGAATATTTGCGCCATCCGGTGGCGGAAGATCTTCCATTGGTAGCGCTTGCCTGTTTCTTTGTCGGTGCTTTTGGTCATTCGGCATTTATCAAAGCACAATATCCAGATTCTGGTTCTAACTTTTTCGCCATTCTCGTACTGCTGTTGTTGCTACTCTGGGTTGGAAGAAAATTGGGTTTTCTTGGTCGCCATCGCACCGACTAAGTCATCAATGACTAGGTAGATATAGCGTGCGATGTGACCGTCATCCAAGCCTATCAAAGACATATCACAGGGATGTGGACGCCGTTTTCTTGTCGTAGCGTCATGCATCCCGCTGCCACGTAATCGTTGTAAGTGGCGATAGCCGTTATCGGTGCGTTTTTAAATACGATGCAAAATTGGTTTGAACGATATTCGGTAAACGTAATTATTGCCAGTTAGCTGGAATTCTTTGTGCACACTAGGGCTCCAAGAATCATCACCACCCACGCCCATGTGCTGATGGTCTAGGCGCACATAAATGGTTTTTTCTGCCATTAAATCACAGGTGTGTTTTGCTTTTGCCAGCGTCTGTTGAGCATATTGACTGACACTAAATTGGAAATCGCCAGACATCACCAGTTCGTTCACTTGCAGCCATTGAGTTCCACAACGTAAGCCACTGTCGGTTGGGAAAATGTACGGAGTGTGCATCTCTTCTAGCGTTTGCGTGTGCAAGCCAAAACGTGCTGCTGATAGGCGGTCTGGGTAGTTCTCAAACGGACCTAAACCTTGCCAAGTGATTGGTGTATTCTGCTCATGCAATGGCAATTGCAGCTCCAAGCCGATACGTGGCATGGGTGGCAGATCATCGGCAAGTGTCACATCAACGGTCAGCTGCATTTCGCCACTGTTTTTCAGCGTATGCGTCCAAGTGGTGATGGCTTGCACGGCACCGTTGAATTGGTAAGCGAAAGTTGATGTTACTTGCACGGCATGCGCCAACATGTCGCTATGGCAACTGACACATTCGCGTTTCCATTGGCCAATACCAGCCATATCCCAACGACATACCCAAGCGTTTGGATCTACGTTATCCACTTCACTCACACCAATATCGTTATCCAGTGGCGCACGGAAGAAGTTATCTTGCGGTGCCGCCAGCATTTGCGCTTTGCCATCGACTTGCCAATCAATCATCAAGCCTGTTTGACTATCCCAGCACCATTGATGCTTCTCATCTAGGCTGGTGACTACGATCATGCCTTTTTGCTGGCTTATCGCTGGGGTTGGTTGCGTTTCCAATTTAGGCATGGCGAGACCTGAGGTATTGCGTAGCGCAAATTGCTCAGAAGCGCTCACATGTCCCGCGGGTGCCCAAAGTGTTTCAGCCACTAAGGTGATGTCAGTATTCAAGTGGTATCGCGCTTCTGCTTTAGGTGTAAATTCAAAAGCAATCTCTACGGTTGCTTGGCTATCGGCTTTGATGTTTAGCACCACTGAGCCAGATTGAATCAATTTGCCATCTTCCAAAAGTGACCAGTTCAATTGCTCGTTGTCCGTTGCACGAAATAGGTTTTCGTTAGTTACTAATAGATGACAGAATCCTTTCACTTGTTCTTGCAGCGACACGCGAATCATACGCTGGCAGTATTTGGCTTCTTCCAATGTTGGATGCACAGTGCGATCTGGGAAGATCAACCCGTTGATGCAGAACTGGCGGTCATTGATTTTATCGCCAAAATCGCCACCGTAAGCCCAGAAGTGTTGGCCGTTCTCGTCCCATTGGCTCAAGCCTTGGTCTACCCAATCCCAGATAAAGCCGCCTTGAAGGCGAGGAAACTCGCGGAATGCATCCCAATATTCATTAAAACTCCCCAAACTGTTACCCATCGCGTGGGCGTATTCACATAAGATCAGTGGGCGAGTTTCGTTGGGTAGAGAAATCCATTTTTTGATTGGCCATTTTGGTACTGCTTCATCTGCAATCGTTGTATTCACACGGGCGTACATAGGCGCAATGATGTCGGTTGCAGCGGTATTGGCACCGCCACCTTCATATTGAACAGGGCGCGACGGATCGTAGTTTTTCGACCAAGCGTACATCGCATTGTGGTTGCTGCCGTGGCCAGACTCGTTACCCAAAGACCAGATGATGATAGAAGGATGGTTTTTATCGCGCATCACCATTTGGGTGTAGCGGCTCATGTATGTGTGCACCCATTGTGGATTGCTCGAAAGGCGATTCATCGGCTGCATGCCATGGGTTTCGATGTTCGCTTCATCGCACACGTACAAGCCGTATTGGTCACACAGTTCGTACCAACGAGGGTGATTTGGGTAGTGCGCTGTACGTACCGCGTTGAAATTGTATTGCTTCATCAAACAGATGTCGCGGATCATGTCTTCTTCTGTCATCACATGCCCAAGCTCTGGATGATGCTCATGACGGTTAACGCCACGGATCAGCAAAGGCTTGCCGTTGAGTTTCAACTGACCATCAGTGATTTCCACTTTGCGAAAGCCCACATGATAGGCTTCACTCTCTAGATGCATGCCGTTTTCATCTAATAGTGAAACGACTAGGCGGTATAGATTGGGGGTTTCTGCGCTCCATTTGTTTGGCTCACGCACATGCAATGTTTGAAATACTACGTCATCGTATGTGCCCCGCTCGTCAATACGGCGGTTGTGCGGGCGATCAATTCGCGGCTCAGTCACCGCGCATTCACCATCAAAGAGCTGCACTTGCACTTGGTAACAATCTGGCGCTGAAATATGCGTCACGATTGATAGTGAACCATCGCGATAACACGCATCCAAATCTGGCGTGACGAATACATCTTCAATGCAGTATTGCGGTTTAGAAAGCAAAGTTACGTCGCGGAAAATACCACTTAGCCACCACATGTCTTGGTCTTCTAGGTAGCTGCCATCACACCAACGCATCACCATCACGGCAAGTGTATTCTCGCCAGCCACTAGGTAGGGCGATAAGTCGAATTCGGAAGGCAAGCGGCTATCTTGGCTGTATCCCACCCAAGTGCCGTTGCACCATAGGTGGAATGCTGAGTTTACACCATCGAAGATGATGCGCTGGGTATTGGCAAGATCGGCTTCTGAGCGGGAAATCGTAGTGCGGTAACAACCTGTCGGGTTTTCGGCGGGTACGAATGGAGGGTTTACTTCAAACGGGTATTTTACGTTGGTGTAAATTGGTTTGTCGTAGCCTTGTAGCTGCCAGTTGGAAGGAACCGTTATTTCATCCCAGTTCGTGTCATTGAATTTGGTTTGAATAAACTCGCCTTCGACTTGTTCTGGCGAGTCGAACACTTTGAATTTCCATTGGCCATTCAGCGATTGACGTTGGGCGTAAACGCCGTCACGGGCATGGTCAATATCTCGGTAACTGGAAAGTGGGCTGTGTGCTTTTAAGCAGTGAATATTCACTGATTGCGGGGTTTCCCAGTCACGTCGTTGGAGAATATCTGAAAATGCCTTCATGGTTTTCCTACTTGATTTTTTGTTTCTAACCGTGTTGAGCTACGGTAGTGAATACCGTAATGGATGACTTTTTTGCTCTGGTAATCGACGCTAACGCGGCCAAAAACAGTGCCATACATAAAGTAGCTAATCGTTTTATTTTTTGAGTCCTAGCTTGCTACTCAGTGTAAATAAAATGTGGAAACGTTTCCATTATGGAGTTTACATTTTCATAGTAATAACGGATTTATTCTTCTTTCGTGTGATCATCCTCTCTTGAATGTGTTTTTAAGCAGTTTTAACGGCGAGTGATGAACTTTCCTTGATGAGATTGGCTTTGGATCTGACGTTTATATCAAAATCAATCTGTAAACGTTCCCATGCATTTAGTTTGGCTCACCGATTATTTTGTTCTATTCATTGTGATGCGATGTAATTTCCTGCTTCAAAGTCAGACAAAATGACAGATAACCATTGATTGAATTAACCGGTGCGCAGGTTCTACTGATTGTAGAATTGGGTGAGTATGCAGAGATTCTGCATTGGGGGCAGAAGGTAAGCGGTGATCTCAACGGTTATCGTATGGGCTCTGCATCGCCCGCCCTGATTAAACCGTTAGTCAGAGCGAGCAGCATGATAGGTAATGTTGTCAGTATAAATGCGTGAAAGCCGATTAAATCGAAATTTAAATACCGATTAAAAGTCTTATTTAATTTTCTCCAGTATCACACCTGCTTCCATGTGGTGGGTAAATAGAACCTTTAGTCCGTCAAAGTCTACAGAGTTTTATATTTTAATTGTAAGGCAATGATTTATTAATATTTTTATGATCTCATTGTCCGTTAGAGTCCAAAGCCGTACAATAGAAACTCGATGTTTCCCGTACCCCACGCCGTACCCAGAGCCGTACCCAGAAATGCAGAGGTTTTTCAACGATGACGAAACGAATCAGTACCAATGCAACCTTGCAAGCATTAAAGCCACAGGATAAGGAATACTCGATCCCCGATAAGAAGGTCGAAGGATTGAACATTCGGGTTCGTCCAACAGGCACAATGACTTGGATCTTTCGTTTTCAAGTAGGGAAGAAACACGAAAAAATCTCTATGGGTCGATACATTAAGATCAAACCAGAGCGCGGGATGACATTGGATCAGGCGCGAAAGGAAGCTGGCCGTTATCGAAGTTGGTTGGAGAATGGTAAGAACCCAAAGGTTGAACTGGATATAGAGAAACGAGCTCAAGATGAAGCGAAGACCTTTGATGACGCTTTTATTAGCTTCGATGAGAAACGGCTATCAAAACAGCTACGGGGCGACCAATCGAGGACCATTTACAATCGAGATATAAAACCAGTTCTCGGTAACATCAAATTGGCAGATTTAAGCATATATGACCTCAATAGGGTCTTTGATGCTAAGGTTGATAAAGATGGTAAGCGTATGGCGGGGGCTATTGGAGTTTGCCATAAAATCATCAATCAAGTGATTAACCATGCTCTAGCGCTAAATATGCTCGATACTCATCCTGCTCCACAACTGAAAGCAAAAGACGTTGGTGGCGGCTCTAAAGTCACAAAACGTAATTTAAGCTTTTCAGAGTTAAAGATTCTGTTAACGAGTATGCCGTCATGGCGTACAGATCCCTCGAACATCCGTTTAATGCAGTTCTTACTTGGTTGTGGACAGCGTATTAGTGCCGTACTGGAAATGCGTTGGACTGAGTTAGACTTTGATGAGGGAATTTGGCTATTACCAGCCAGCTCAGAAGAGCGGCACACTAAAAGCCAAGACGCACGTAAAGTGCCTTTAAGTGGCTACTTGCTTGCGCTTCTAAAAGAGCAGCGTGACAGTGTGCCAAGTAAGTGGAAGCTGGTATGGCCGCAGCTAACGGTCGATAGAGTGCAAGAACCTGCGGCAGTACGGGCATTGATCAAACGTAATCTACCTACCGATTTTGAGCGCTTTTCACCTCATGACTTGCGCCGTACCTTTATCAGCCGTTGTAGTGAAATGGGGTTAGATATCGTAGCGATTGAAAAGACAGTCGGCCACCAGCTGCCAGGCATGCTCAGAGTCTATAACCATCATGATTATATCGATGAGCAGTTGAAGGTTTTGGAGGCATGGGGTAACAAGTTGCAATCGCTAATGGAAGTGAATGTCCACCCATTACCTTCAGCTAAGATGGCCTAATTTAGTCTTTGCTTTACGATCAGATTAATCGCTCTTTATGCATAGAGTAAGAGCGGTATTGCTTGATTAAGATTTAGCTGATGCGCGTCCGGTCTTTTCTCTAAACTGCTTTTGCTTCCACGCTTTCATCATTTTGTACATGAATTCAGCATGAGTTAGTCTCTTGTTGTGTTCGGTATTACCTTTTCGTTTTTTACTTCCAAAATTTGTACGGAAAATGAATAGGGTGTCTAAGTTGACAATGTTGATATTGTAACTTTGAGAGGTTGTCATAGGTGGTGGTAGGTGTGGCAGCCACTCCAATTGAGATGAAATATAGTTAGATATCCAATCATTTTGTTGTTTGTTTTTAGGGTCTATCCAAGAGTAATCAGGGCGAAGCTTTGATGCAATATACAACCACTTTTCTTTGAGAAAAAGCATTAGTTTTTCTTTTGATCGAGAGGTTGCATCCCATTGATCAAAGAAGTCATATATGAGTGCCAATGCTTCTGAACGATGTAAAGGCAGTGGGTTCAAGTTCAACTTTTGGTAGTAGTTTACTTGCTTGTCGTTAACATATTCGATGCAGTGAGTAAGTCTCGTCGAGAACCTAAAATCATACTTATTATCGTCTATCTTCAGAGATCGCGGAGTTGTTAACCTCAGCAAAGACCAAACGAAGTAGACGATTCTATCGTCATTTTTATCTATCCAATCAAACGACCGTTCAGGTAACAAACTTTCCAATGCTGCGCGATTCATCCGATTTATCAAGCCTTCAACATCGAGTTTACGGCGTAGTAACACCATGGATATTTTGAGCTGTAGTTCCTTTTTGTCTTGGCAGTCTCTCCCCAAAATATTGTTCATATTCTTAGCAAGATAAGCCCAGTAGAACTTCAAGTATCTTTCATTATTCGCCCTGAATAATCCATTTTCGATTAGTGAAGCCTCTCTTGATGCCATCTTAATGTTCCCAAACTTGCAATTTTAATGATGGTTAAGTGTATATAAATACCATGAATTTTAGTATCTAAAAAGTACAATTAACGTATTCAATTATTGAGTTTATCGTAGTAATAAAGTTCCTTAAAAATCTTGTTTTTTTGTTGAATGGTACTGTGTGCTCTATGTTTATTTGGTTTCATGCTTGGTATAAATAAGATAATAGTTTTTTGGAGTGCACAAGGGATTTTGCAAGGGGAGAACGTACCTATGAGACAGGTTGTGACGCGGTGATGATAGTGCAGCGATTTAGTTTATGAGGGGGGAATACATCTATTCACTCCCCGCTTTACAAAATTGAATTAGTTGGTTAGGTATCAGGAAACACCGTCGGGAAAATGTTTGACCATTGTCGTTGAAAACTATATCTATTTTTGTGTGACTACCTGTCGTTTGTTTTATGCTTAGTATCGCCACTGACATCTCACTTTTTTAGATACTTTATTTGTCATTTAACTTGTAAGTGACTTGGATTCGAGATAGATGCTCTTGCATCGATTTTTTACAGTTCAGTGCCTAGGTTTTGATTGTTATGTGGCACTTGTTTCTTCTGACGGGCAGGAATTGTCTACGGAGCGATTTTTTTGTTGTCTGTCTGGTTAGTATTATTAGTACTGCCATCCAATCCTACCCACTTACTCAACTCGCATAACTAAAAATAACGACACAGACCTATCTATGAACCTAAAAACAGGAGTAGATAGGAAATGAAAGTACGCTCTAGAAAAAACAAAAACCTGAAACTGACTACTAAGAAAACATTTAGAGGTCATCCTATTCAGACGGCTCATGGTGCGCTCTGTATTCAGTATCTAGATAAAATTTATGACACCATTGGGCAGGCTCTGGATGACTATCCCCGAACAATGGCATTACGAGTTGATTTGCGATTCCCCAAGTTTAGAAATGGACAAGAGAAACGTGGAGCAATCACTGATTTTGTCCGTTCTCTACAGTCACAGATCGAATATGACGGTCGAAGAAAGGAAAGGCATGGACAACGAGTTCATCCTTGTAAAGTGAGGTATGTATGGGTAAGGGAGCGTTGTTCTTCACTTAATGACCACTATCACCTAGTACTCATGTTCAACAAAGATCGTTTTAACTGGTTAGGAAAGGTGAGAAACCAACGAGAAAACTTACTCTCTATGGTCATAGATGCATGGGCAAAAGTCACAGGTGTTGACTACGATGAAGCTAATGGTTTGGTTTACGTATCTAAGGACCGTTCAGGGACTCCAGTAATTCATCGTCTAAATTCCAACTCACGGTCTTTTGAACAGCAGTTTGATAGCCTATTCGAACATGTAAGCTATCTAGCAAAAGAAAACACTAAGCACTTCGGTGATCATCAAAGAAACTTTGGCACCAGCCGTAAGTAAATGCGAGCTGGGGCTAATGAGTGCCTCTTTAAACGGAAGAGGCACTAGATAAAACTAACGGATAACCAGTCCTACAATGCTGGATAGTTGAGGCAACCAGGAATACATTATGTTGCCAATAACGCCTTCAAGCGGGCCTTTCAATAGAGATAAAAACTCAGAAGCTAGTTTTGGATTTTGTGAATGTAACTGTTTGAGTATACGTTCAAGTTCTTCTTTATGAACATCTGCTGCTCGTTCATCCAACTTTTTTGCAAAAGCTAGTAATTCAAGTTCCATAGATCCTTGAGCTCCGTATTTATCTATTAGATTTGATACTTGTTCTTGAGCGAGCCTGTGGGAGCTAATGCTATTAGAAAGCATTAATTTTAGAGAGGATACTTGATCTTCTAAGCTTACGATTCTTTGATCATAATTTGATTTTGTCAGAGCTAAAATATTTTGTTGATGTTTGACTTCCATAGCAGCCATATCAAGCTTGCTCTGAAGTGAAAGCAACTGGATTTGATCTGTCATGAATTGTGCTGGTTGCTTCGTACCATTAAGAACTTCTCCATATTCATTTAACAGAGCTTCGACTTTCTGCTCTGTTCCAAAGTTAGATTTGATTCTTAGGCGTACTTTATCACCGTCTTGTTCGATGGATACTTTACTGTTTGATTCAGAGCATTTTTGCTTCAGTATTTCACTAAAGTACGAAAGCAAGCTCATACCTGCTTGTATCTGATGTGGCTCAAAAGTGATAGTTCTTCTTATGACGGTATCTAGGTTGACTACTTCTAAATAGGATTCGTCATAGGAGCATCCAAGGATGAGGAAACTGTTGTCTTCAAAAATGTCTAAGTACTGTATACGCTGAATAGCGTAGTCGAAGCTCATTCGGAAGACGCTGTCATCGTCTATTGTTAGAGGCATAACTAAAATAGGAACAACCCCCAGTGAGGATGTCGATTTAGCCCTGTATGTAACCCAACTGTCTAAGTTTGTCGGCATAGACATACCCAAATCAACAGCGAGGTTTCCTTTCATTGCTGCCATTGATGTCATAGATGACTTCACAGAGGATGGGTTGAATTGCCTGAAACGGGCGTAACCACCCATCATTGTTCTGCACTTCCACCCAGAGTCATTAAGAGATGACAAAATGTTGTCTTTAAATTCTTTCGTTGATTCGACATAGCCTAGGTTTTGCAGAGCCATTTGTAACTCAGATAGTTCTTCCGCGCTTTCTGTTTGAACTCTTTCCCACGCATTTCCTACGTTAAATACCTTATTTATATACAATTTCAAATACTCCTCGAATCTCTCTTGACTATAAGCTGAAGGAAAGGTGACGCCACTACTTTGTCTGTTAGTTTAGAACCCAATACGTACTTATGACCAAGTTTAACGGTCATACCTACTTATAAATGTAGTTGTTAAGCGCACTCTCTCGAATGCTGGCGTGATTGCGTAAACGTCCTGCATTTTTTTACAGTGGCGGCTTATCACATGGGTATATACAGTTACAGGAGACAATTCCCATGAGATTTCTACGACTCAAAGAAGTGATGTCACTAACAGGACTAGGCCGTTCAACTATTTACAAGTTCATGGCAGATGAAACAGACTTTCCTAAAAGTGTACCACTCGGTGGACGAGCGGTGGCTTGGGTAGAAAGTGAAATCGAGGAATGGATGGAATCGCGTCTGAGCATGCGAGACAACCAAGAATCCTTTCAGTAACACAAACATCAAATCACATCATCAACGGGGCGCTGGCTAAGCAAAGTCATGCGCCCATTTTGCAATTAGAGAGAGATAAAAAATGAGCTATTCAATTTACGTAGACGGCGCTGCACCAAACAATCAACATGCCTGCTTGCGAGGTTTGTATTGCTGAATATTGCCCCTTTCAACGAGGCAATATTATCTTAACTATCTATTAGGCAGGATCTTTCAAATTTGGTTTATCAGCTATAACAAATGGCTTGAATTCAGTATGGGTAATTCGTGTTTTGTCTAACTTGTCTTTTGCCGTCCTTTGAGTGTTGTCTCTTAGGTACTTTCTGTTGTACTCGGACTTTGATTTACCTACTAGACCTAAGTGATAGTCCATTTCATGGTCTTGGCTAAAGTTTACGTACTCCCAATCGTTCATTAGAGCAACCTCTTTTTAGTATATGCAACATTGCTAATTTAGAGTGAAGGTTCTAGGAAGGAAGTTCAATATTGTCTTTGAGGTTTTGATAGGTAGGTCGATATTTGTACAGTTTGTGAGGGGTGTGTCCATCTCAAACTGTGACTTTTTATTTTGTTTGGTAAAAATCCGCAACGAGCTTTATTTGCTTAATGATTAAGTCATTATCAATAGGTCTGGTTCCGGTGGGTGAAAATCACAATGTCTGCAATTGGTAGACCGAACTTATGGTTATAAATCCTGCAACTCCCACTGGTTAGGTAGAATACGTCCATTGAAAGTAGCGGATGGATTTAACTGTGGGTTATCGAGTGGTACGGTTAACCGAACTGATGGCATATGAGTTTGGTCAGGTTGAAGGTGATATTGGAAGGCTGGACGAAAGAGCGTTAGGTTCAGCACTCCCTCAGGGGATGAGCTATTCCAGTTTTATGGACAAGCTGAAAAGTGGTGAGTTAGCACTATTGACGGATTCCCCTTCGAAGCCTGTGATGCTCCGAGATGGCATGAGCAAATCATGGAGCTTGTCGGCGGAAGGGCAAGAGGTATTATCGCCAGAAGCGAAAAGTGCCTACCTGTCCAGAACGAGAATGTCAGGCGGTGCGGCTGGCAGTGCTACGCCCACTCAAAGCTCCGCTGGCTATGCGCCTAACATTGAAGAGACCTATGTTCCTGAGCCCGTGAAACCCGATACCTCAGATGCACCACCAAAACTGCAATACGAATATTGCTTTGAAGTGGCTTGCTCGGATGAGACGTTTAGAAAAAGCGTGGGGTATGCGTTTGAACTGGTGAAAACCAAACAAGAAGCCCCGATTGGCCGCTGGCAGACGGAAGCAACCGAGCACGGTACAAAATATACCGCTCATGCCGCCTTTGATGAACCGAAAAAATTGGTCGCCAAAGTGGCTTCCAATGCTTTGGGAATTAGTGTCCCCGACAATGTGCAGGTAAAGCCTATAGGCTCTGGTGTAGTGCGAGAGGCCTTTATCCCAGTTGTCCCTTCAGTGCAGCTTGGTGAGCGTTTGGGGCTACCAACAGAAGGTTACTACTACCATTTCTACAATGGCCGTTTAGTTCAAGAGTACAAGCTACTTGGAAATGGCAAGTGGGCCTTCTATGCGACACGTTCCACTCACGAGCAGCTCAATGATGAGCAAGGCTACAACATCTATCAAAGTGCCATTCTGGTTTACTGGAAGCTCGAAGGTAAAGACGTTGAAAACCAACATCTGATTTATCTTGAACAGCAAATTGCCCGAGAAGAGCTCGACAACCTCAATGATGACTGGTTGGCCCAACATGGTATTAAGCTCGATATCAACGAATTGCTTGCTGCACCCAAACAATCTGTTGCAAAAAGACAAACCACTCAACCCTCAGACACAGAGAAAGCAGAGAGCAAACCAGAAACGCATACTGTTGGGACGGACTCTAAGACCAACCAACGAGAATTATGGGGAGCCATTGCAGAGCAATATGGCTTGTCGGCGAAACAATTACTGGATTTGAATCCGCAGTACAACGCTGATCCGATGTCATTGAAAGTCGGGGATACGCTGACCGTTAAGGCCGTCGAAGAAAAACAGCGCACTCCAGAAAAAGCGACCGATTTACCTCCGCTTTCCCCTTGCACCTATAGCTGCTTGGCGAACACGCATTATGATTACTCTGACTCGCTTATCTCAGGAACCCAGTTTAAGGCGATAAACAGCGATAGTCTGTTCGAGAAAGAATTGCCCGTTACGAACTTAACCACCATCACCACAGGTTCTAAAGCAACTGATTATGGTAAAACGGCACTCCTTGCGATCCCCGCAAATGGCGCAGCAACAAACCTTGGCATTCTGAGCTCCAGTACGACAAATACGATAGGCACATGGTCGATTTCAGGAGAAGCGTTAGCAGGCTTTGCGCGAATGGGGGGCTTTCTAGTGGCCGCCTTATGGCCGTCTCAGCTTGGGGATGGCACCTTAGACGGAAATTCAGATTTTGCGGCTAATGATACTACGACTATGCGTGTACGTTTCAATATGTACACGGATGAAAATGGTAAACAGCAAGTGGTCGGCATCAAAACGGGAGAGGGTAGTGTCTATGGTGAGCGAGTTGCGAAGCGTGAAGCTGTGCGACAAGGGCAGCACTTTGTTGCTGAGCTAGATAATGGGATTACCATTACATGGACACCGGATGGCTCAACGGATGTACTAACACCTGATACTGTATTGCCCGAAAATGATCAGCTCGATGTTCACAATATCTGGGTTCGTCCTATCGAAGAGCATGAACAAGAGATAGGTACAGCGCTCTATCCCGAGGAAGAGCTTGCTGAGTATATTGTGACTTTCCCTGCGGATTCTGGCGTGTCCCCCTTGTACTTAGTATTTAATAAGCGTAGTGCTGGAATTACTAAGGTAAAACCACTGGAAGTAGGCACTTATGGCGACTTAGCGCCAAGAAGCAAAAAGGATGGAATGGATATAGATCATATTCCATCTCAGGCGGCATTGTTAAGGGCTGCGGAAGAAATGCTTGGACGTCCTTTAACTGCTGATGAAAAGAAAGAAATTATTAACTCAGGGGCTGGAGTAGCGATCCCGAGAGAGATTCATCAAAAGTGTAGTGAAACATATGGTGGAAGAAATAAACTTGAAAAGCAGCAAGTTGATTCAGGTGATCTAGAAGCGGCAGTAAATTCGAATTTTGATGCGATTAAGACATGTTTAAAAGAAAATGGCTACACTGATGGGCAACTTGAGGACGCTAGAGAAGAGCTCCACCGCTTAAATAAAGCAAACGGATGGTATTAGATGAACTATTTAGATTTTATAGGCTGCACTTATCAAGACCTTGTGAAAAACCCTAAGTTTGCAGCGTTAATAACAGGTAATGTGCCATCGACGATGGATGGCTACACTGAAGAATTTTACATTCGAACTTTTGATAATGGGCTGGAGTTTCAATTTGACGCAAACAGCAGCGTTCTAAAATTGATTGTTGCCACGAATCCTAATTTCTTTATGGACGACTTAAAGAATATCTCATCCAAGGAACTAGTTCATCAGATGATGGGGAAGCCTGTTGAGTCGATGTTAGAGAAAAAAGTACCAGTACTTGGTGTTGTCGGTGCTTGGGACAAGTACAAGTCTGTGAATGGTCATACTATTCAAGTCTTATATGAAGTTGGTTCTACCAAGGTCAAGAGTGTTTTTTATCGATAACATATACCTTCAAACTGGTGTATAGAAGCAAATAACAATGGGGAGCGTGATGCTCCCCATTGTTATTTTTATCGCTGCTGGTGAAGTTACTTTTCTTTGCTGGCTTCACTGCCTTCAGACTTTGTGATAGTTGGAAGAAGAAAAACTGGCGTAGAGCGGATTAAAGCCCGATTTTAAATAGCCGCTTGTGGTAGACAGTCGATGCTCTTCTCTCTGAAAGGTACGTCGAAGTCAAAAAGGTTAGAGCGCATTTTGGTGTCAGAGGGAATGAGATAGCGGACTCACTAGCCGTTGATGCCGCTAGAAGTGATATCGATTGATGTAATAATGCGGTTTGTAAGCTCAATCTAACAAGCCGCTATTGCCTATTATTTGCGTTTTTTATAAATAACATATATCTGAAGGACAGTACGTTATATGGTGGAATAAATATCCATATTTTTAATAAGTTACACGTGAAGTAACATCCGTACTATGGTGTGCTCAACCATTGACATTGCAGTACGGTCACTATTTGAAGCTGAATCAGCGAATGCTATAGTAATCCAGCTTCATCATTTGTCCTACGCTGGCTTTACTCGATGGGCTTTCGGTCTGGGCTGCCCTGGCTTGGGTATGAAAGACACTTTTGCACCTTCTGTTAATGGCCAAGCTCTTTTCCTGTTTTGTAAATTTTTACTTGTATAGAAGGTAGTGCCTGATCTCTGACAACGAATGAACGCTTTATTCGCATCAGCACTCACGACTTCACCTATTCGGCGCGTATCGATCTCGTGACGTCCTTTCCAGTCTTCAAGGTCTGGGACTGTAGTGATACCTGTTGTTAACATTTTACTGCGCCACAGCGTGTGTTGAGAGCATGCTATACCCATAAGTTTGTCGTTTTCGATAACTGAAAGCATTCTTAGACAATTTGGATTAATCCAGCCGATAATGGACAGTACTAAATCATAATGCTCAATCACCTTGTTGATAGCGTCATCCGAATCAAATAAGTCAGCCGATTTCCAGATCGGTTCATGATGAGCTATGCGATTGCGCAGTAAGTTGACATCTAAGAGTTTCTGATGAATCGAATTGATTGATAGTGAATTACCATTCGTGTCTTTCGCGTTAGGAAAAACTTTACTTGTTAGGGTGGGCCACAATGGAATAATTGGTCCAGATTGAGAATGACCTATACGGTGGTTTTCATCTGTCATGTGAACCCAAAAACCAAACGTGAGTTTCGCGATTAAATTATCCGGAGTGATGTTTTTGCCTTCACGTGTTAAATGATTTTTTGCCACTTGTAGCTGCTTAAATGCTGTGCGGTTATTTTGTCTTGTATATGCGCTATCAAACCACAGAAGATCAATTGCAGCCTTTTCTCTTGCCCAGTCCTCTTGGGGATGCTGCGCTTCAATTTTCTTTTCCTCATGCTCGATATACGTTGAATAGATAGCATTTCGTAAGGATACTTCGAGGACTTGAAGCACGGGATAAAATAGTCCAGAGAGCTGTTTGTTCCATACATATAAGCCCAAACTTTGTTCCACTGTGCCACTAGAAAGGTGAGGAGCTTGGTAAGTTGAAAGTCGTTGAGTTGAAAGTGATTTCACAATGGAGTCGATTGGCATGCTTGAGTCCTTTTTATGATGATGATGGAGTATAGCCTGCATTTTTTGTGTACCGCAAACTTGACGCTTTCGATGGTTGAGATACACTGCTTTGAGTTTAGCTTGCTATTAAATTATTAAAAAAAGCATTGACCATGAAGGCAAGTTAACTATAATAACTGACATGACGGTTACGTCACTTGATTGAAAGCGCGGAATGGTGTGAAGCCAGTTGGTCATTGACCCCGTTAGCGAACTTTTTCGAAGGGCCACTTTTTAGTGGCCTTTTTCGATCTTGTCTTTTTATTTTTGGTCTGAGATCAAACACTCTAGTTTTTTATAAAAAAGGGGAGCGATATCGCTCCCCTTTTTCGTTTTTTTACCTTTGCTTAAGCTTTGATGGCTTCACAGCCTTCAGGAACGGTGATGCTCGCTACGTCCTTACCTTCCTGTTGTGCAGCTTTCACATCCATTTTGTATTGAGTGCATTTGCCAATACTGACGTTGACTGCACCCGAATCCGCGGATGGATTACCGCCCAGTGTTCCACCAGCAAAGGCGGAAGAGGCAGAGAAAACTAACGCTGTAGTGATAAGTAGAGATGACTTTTTCATGGTTGATCCTTACGAGTTGGTTGAGTTTGTTATTGAGGAATTAAGAGTTAGAAGGTGTAAACAAAGGTGCCAGCGCTGGAAGTGACTTCGATTTCTTTCACGCTGTCCACAGTGCAGTTGTTGCTGTATCCGGTGTAGGTCTGGCCGAACTTCAATGAAACGTTTCTTGATAGCTCTGAGGTGGTGCCTGCGGGTAATCGGCAGTTGCCTCGGTTAATCACCACATTGCTGATTACGGTGTTGTCGGTGATGGCTTGTAGGTCAAAAACCAATGTTCCCCAGTGAGGGTTAGCAGATATCGACACTTCAATATCTGCTGTTGCTGCTTGAGTCTCTTCTTGGTCGCCACAAGCGGTGAGTCCGATAAACAGGATGGTCATAGCGGCGTATCGGAGTAGGGTGTTGGCTAATGTCATAACGGTGCTCTCCTTATCGGTGAGTGAAATTCAGGATGTACTGACTCCATCGTGTTCACGCATGAACCGCTCAAGATTGAAATCAGTCGGATAGGTAAAAGAAAACGTCGATACACTGGCCTCATCAATCAAGGGCAAGGCTAGGGTGCGTATCGTGTGTTGACCGGATAATCGAAAGAGCAGCAAGAGCGCGTCACACTGAACCGAGAGTCCCAGTGGCTCAATGAGCGCCTTCTCTTGCTGCAATACTTGGCTAGATATCTTGAGCATACGGTTGTGCAGTAACGCCGTGTGTACCGCATTCAACACTTGCCGTTGCTCGTCACTCCACTCGCGAATCGTGGGCAATGCCACATGTACTTTGGCTAACCATGCTTGCTCTTTTGAATGTGCTGAACCCTTGTGTGGCAAGGGTTTGTCTCTCTCCGAGGAGGACCCTTGCCCATAATTCAGTGCATCAGGAACCAGCGGTAGTAAGTACTTGTTGGTCAGTTGCCAATAGAGCATTTCCTGCTTGTTGAGCTTCAGTAACTGCTCTGAGGTTTTGCGATAAACATGGGGCATGCTCATCGAATCACACTCCACGTTAAACACTTCCACAATGATGTCATCGAGGTAGCGTTTAATGCTGCGCGTGGTGCGGTGGATATCGAGTAGGGCTAACTGCTGCTGCAACTCCCTAACGGTGATCCATCGATGTTGAGGAATAAGCATCAGCGTGTGCAGCAAAGCGGATAACCCTTCAATGCTGGTTTTATTGCTCATGACTACGCTCTCAATACATCAAAGCTCCACACCGGAGTCGGACATTTAATGTCGGGAGAATAGAGGTGGGTCAGACACATAATGTCCAACGGTGAAAACAGCATCAATCGGCATCACCAAAGCGTGAGCCGATTAACATTAACGAGGCTTATGCTTATCACTGAGCTCTGCAATCGCTGCCAATAACCCAATCAACAGCACCACCAGAAACCCTAAACTGGATAGGGCTCCGATGGCACCGAAGAGCGGGGAAAGTGAAAACAGCGAGATGAGGGCAGTGACAAGTTTGATGGTTTGTAGAAGAAGGGAAGTCATGAGTTATTGCGGGGTGACGGCTATCTCGTTGTAGGCGTCCGTATCGACATAGGCAAGAAAGTTATTCTCCCATAGCCGATACAGCTCTTTGGCATCACGGCTACCTTGTATTGGTAGCCAGCCACGATAGGCCACAAAGAACTGTCCAACCCGAAAATCAAAATCCAAGTTGCGCTCTAGCTCTGGGTAGTAGTTGCCCATGTAAGCAAAGTCAGTGATGTACTCAATACTCCATTCTCCTGTCGAGGTTTGGCAAATCGCCATCTCAACCGGATGAAAACCGCCTTCATCCGCGCTGTAACTTTTATCGCGAAAATTAAACACCAGATAACGGCTGGTGGTCAGTGCTTCATTACTCAGCAAATGAGCGGTGAACTGTTCACTTAACAGCTTATGTAGTTTCTTGGACACAGGTAGTGATGATGCTGTGAAGGTTAATTTGGACATAGTGAGTCCTCCTTGTTTCAGGATTCAAATAAGAAATGAGAGAGTGAGAATTTAGTGGAACGTACCGACCATCGTCAGTTGCACGTCATCAAAGACGTTTCTGGATAGATGGCGAGCAAAGGCTTTCATCCATACCGAGAGCAGCTCTTGTACCTCAGGGTAGGATAAATCCGTGCTTCCTACATCGGGTTGATAGCACCAGTGATTATCAAGGTGAAAGTACAACTCAGGCTCAACGGTTGTGCTGTTGTCATCGGGATAAGAGAAGCTGGCAAAGAACACCACCAACCAAGGACTAGAGGCTGACTCACGTTTAAGTTGCACCTCAATGGGATGCAAACCTTGTCGATGTCGGTAGTAACTCAGTTGGCGGCAGTTCAGCACGAGTCGTTCAGCGTTCTCTGGGAGAGTGTATCGATTCAAAAGGGCTTCCAGTGACGTATGTAAAGCGTCATCAATAGAAAGCTCACCGTAATGTTGCTCAATCATAACCACCCCCTTTCAGCAAACGAGGTGCAGGTATCGCCTGTCACGATATGGTCAAGTACGCGAACGTCCACCAGCGCTAAAGCGTCCTTGAGTCTTTCGGTTATGCGTCTATCGGCTTGAGACGGCGTTGAGTCACCGGATGGATGGTTATGGGCAAATATCACCGCGGCGGCATTCACTTCTAACACCGTTTTCACCACTTCACGTGGGTAGACGCTGGCCGCATCCACCGTTCCTTGAAACAGCTCTTTAAACTCAATCAGTCGGTTTTGGTTATCCAGCAGCAATAAGGCAAACACTTCACGCTCATGGCTGCCTAGCTTACAGCGCACATACTCTTTGGTGGCATCAGGGTTCGTGAGGGCGTCACCACGCACGTAGCGTGTCGCCAGTATCTCAGCGGCATGCTCTAGGATTTCATTTTCCTGATAGCGTTGCTGTTTTTGGTAATCGGAAGTTTTGGGATTCATTTCAGGCTCCTGTCGGAATCAATGATGGGATTTCACATTGATGACATATGCCTGAAGATTTTTAGGTTAAAGGTGTTGCTTTAGTTTAGCGGTACTGTCTTTGTTTTTGGTTTACCATTTTGTATTTTTAAGTGGTAAATATTTATATTTATAGTGGTAATCTTTGGGTTTTTTGTGGTAAGATTTACTCATGAACTTACCATTATGCTGTTGTTATTTTTAGTGAGCTATTACGATGGAAGATAAAGTTATTCTGAGTTTGGTAGATGCAGCCTTGAAAGGTGATAAGTCTATCGGACAAATGGCAGTTAGAAAGTTAGCCTCGAAGATAAGGGTGAGCAATGCTTCACTTTATGAGCAATTGACAAAAAGGTTGGAATCTGACGCTCTTCGAAGTAGAGATTTAAGGAGGCAACCACTGCCTGTAGACTCTGATAGTCGACAAAGTCTTATTAGGGTCGAGGAACCTGCAATGTGGTTGAGAGCCCCTATATACTCAGAGGATACCCGCGAACTATTCGAGCAAGTGCTATTAGAAAGAAAATATGAAGATGCGTTGCTTTCTGAGGGACTACAGCCAACCAAATCGATGATTTTTCAAGGTCCTCCAGGTGTGGGTAAAACGATGTCTGCTAGGTGGCTAGCCAACAAGTTAGAACTACCTCTGTTAGTTTTGGATTTAGCTACAGTGATGAGTAGCTTTTTAGGAAAAACAGGCAGCAATGTTCGAGCTGTATTAGAGCACGCAATGTCTTTCCCATGTGTCTTGTTGTTAGATGAGTTCGACGCGATAGCTAAGCGAAGAGATGATGATAGAGAACTTGGTGAATTAAAAAGACTTGTAACGGTTTTACTTCAAACTATTGATGAATGGCCGTCATCATCCCTTTTGATTGCAGCTACGAACCATGGAGAGTTGTTAGATCCTGCAATCTGGAGACGCTTTGATATGGAGATTACGTTTTCTATGCCATCTCGGAGCATGATCAACGACTATCTTCGGGAGTATTGGCCAGATATACCGCATGGAAAGAGTGAAGATATAGATAAGTTTGATGGAATGTCATTTAGCGATATTGATAGAGAACTTACTCAGGAGAAAAGAGCTAGTGTTATTTCTGCTATCTCTTTACGAGCCTTAGCTGGACAGGAAAGCGTTAACTATTACGAAGAACTGAATTTTGATGAGAAAAAAGCGATGGTGGTTAAGCTTCATGAACAGGGGCTTTCTCAGCGAGCTATCTCAGCCAAATTGGGTATAAGTCGACCTACTGTAAAACGGTCGATTGAAGATTCGCTGAAGAGGTAATGGATACTATGAAGAACTTTATTATTGGCTATGGTGAAACGTTAACCAGCAAAGTGACAGTTAAGTCAGGTGGTGGCGACAAAAAGCACCCATATTCGTTTGCTGAAGCTCGAGAAAGACTGGTACGGGATCTATCTATTATTCTTGAGGACATAGACTCCAAGCCTTTGGTTCAATGCCCAAATGGTGAGGTGGTAGTAAAGTTCATTCAACATCCATCATATTTAGCTAAATCATACTATCCTACGAGCTTGTTTAATAAGTACGATATTAAAGATGTGGGCTCCAAATCTATGCGAATAAAGCCTAGAAAATGGGCTGTGATAAAGCATCCAGAAAAAGGCTTAACTTCATGCATTTTTGTTTCTGGTACTCGAAGTAAATTTGAGGCAATGCTGAATAGCATCAAAAATGATGTGTTACCGGACAATACTAAAGAACTTATCCAGTCCCTTGAGGACGTGAGTTCAATAAGATCCGATGAAAAGATCAAATACATTGACCCCGAACAAGACGAGTTGAAATTAGAAGTTGTTTTACATGCTTCAGAGGATGACGGATATATACGTAGTTCTTTTGAGCAATACTCGAACCTGCTTGGGGGAGCTGTTGACTGGACTCGTTCTAAAACCGTTGGTGGTTTAACATTTTTGCCTGTAACGATTAAAAATGGTTCTGAAGATGAGCTTGCCGAATTTTCTCATCTTCGAGCTCTCAGAAGTATGCCTAAGTTGCGTTTCAACCGTCCTGAAGCAACAAGAATGGCTATTAAAGATACGTTCTCCTTACCAGAATTTAAAGAGCTTAATAATGATTTTAAAGTCTGTATTTTCGATGGGGGAATTGGAACAGAACATGTTCTAGGACAATGGGTAACGGAACATATTCCATCAGATGTAACAGTCGGTCATCCCAGCCTATTGGCTCATGGAAGTGAAGTTTGCTCTACATACCTATTTGGACCTTATGACGGTAATAATAGTCAGATGGATGCCCCATACACAAATGTTGATATTGTTCGTGTCTTATCTGCAGATGATACAGATCCTGATTTGTTTGATGTACTAACAAGGATAGAGAGTGTATTAAAAACAAAGGAATATAAGTATGTTAACCTTAGTTTGGGACCTCGATTAGCCATTGATGATGATGACGTACATGTTTGGACTTCTGTAATAGATAAACTGCTACAAGACGGACATTGTTTCGCAACTGTTGCTATCGGAAATGATGGTGATTTGGAGGGCGAATACGCAAGAATTCAACCTCCAAGCGATATGGTTAATTGTTTTGCTGTTGGTGCGTCAAATTCACAGGGCTTAGACTGGAAGCGAGCATCTTATAGTTGCATTGGACCAGGTCGAAGCCCTGGAGTTGTAAAGCCTGATGGAGTTATATTCGGTGGCTCGGATGATGAGCTATTTAAAGTCTATTCTCCGCTAACACACTCAATTGTGGGAACCTTGGGTACTAGCTATGCAGCTCCCTATGCTTTAAGAGTTGCCGCAGGTATAGATTCTATTACTGAGTTTGCTTTGACTCCTTCAACAGTAAAAGCTCTGATGATTCATCAAGCAGATAGAGATGGAAAAGAGCAAAATGAAGTTGGATGGGGAGCTCTTCCTCGAACTCCTGAAGAGGTTGTCGAATGCTTAGATGATGAGGCGATCGTAGTGTACCAAGGCGAATTGAAAAAATCTCAGCATCTGAGGGTTCCAATCCCATTGCCTGAGGGGATCGATTGTACATGGGTTCATCTAAAGGCTACTTTTTGTTTCAATGCTATAACTGATCCGGAGCATCCGTTGCACTATACGAGAAGTGGTCTTGATATTGTTTTTCGCGGTCATGAAGAAAAAGTTACAGGCACAGCTACACATGCAGATACGAAATCGTTTTTCTCTGTTGGTAACCTATATGAAACTGAAGAAGAACTACGAGAGGATGCGCACAAGTGGGAAACATGTATCTCTAGGACGCAACGGTTTAAACGCTCCACATTGTTAAAACCTGTATTTGATGTCAAGTATCATGCTCGTGAGAAGGGAGGGGATGTCCAAAAAGAATTGGAGCCTCTTAAATATTCATTGATTGTTTCTATTCGAGCTGAAGGTGATCCTAATACTTATAACTTGGTTCTTCAGCAAAACCAGACTTTGCAGTCAGTTAAGGTTACTAACCGAATTAGGCTATAGAGTTTTGAAACAATCACCAACGCTAAAAGCGGTGGTTTAGGGATGACAATAAAAAAGAGGTGCGATGTTGCACCTCTTTTTTATTCGGTTATCGGCAGGATGCCATCCGTACCCCATGCCGTACCCAGCCCGATTTTTTCTAAAATAATAAATCTTTAAATCCCTTATTTTATGCGCTCTAGCAGTACGCCTGCTTCCATGTGGTGGGTGTAAGGGAATTGGTCGAATAGAGCGAAACGAGTCACTTTGTGTGTTTCACATAGAGTATCTAAATTCTCTTTTAAGGTTTCTGGGTTGCAGGAGATATACACAATCCGCTCGTAGCCTTGCACCATTTTGCAGGTATCGATATCCATCCCCGAGCGCGGTGGGTCAACAAAAATGGTGTTGCAACGATAGCTTTTGAGATCAACTCCAGCCTGTTGCAAACGGCGAAACTCACGTTGACCTTCCATCGCTTGAGTAAATTCTTCGGCAGACATGCGGATGATTTGCACATTGTCTATTTTATTCGCCGCAATGTTGTATTGCGCGGAATCAACAGAAGGTTTGGCTAATTCGGTTGCGAGCACTCGCTCGAAATTTTTCGCCAATGCCAGTGAAAAGTTACCATTCCCACAGTAGAGCTCTAATAAATCGCCTTGGCTCTCTTGCGTACAGTCAACGGCCCATTCCAACATTTTTTGTGCGACAGTACCATTTGGTTGAGTAAAGCTGTTTTCCACTTGCTGATAAATGTAACTTTGACCATGTACGTTCAGCTTCTCAATCACAAAATCTCGATCGAGCACGACTTTCATTTTACGTGCACGGCCAATCAAATTGAGGTTGAATCCCTCATCATTGAGACGCTGTTTTAATGCTTTTGCTTGGGTTATCCATTCTTCATCGAGTTGGCGATGATAAAGCAGAGAAACCAATACTTCACCACTAAGAGTGGAGAGAAAATCCACTTGGAAAAGTTTACGGCGCAGTGAGTCGCTGCCTTTAAGTGCATCGACCAAAAGTGGCATCAAATCATTAATTAAACGACTGGCTGCAGGAAACTGGTCAACGCGGTATTTTTCACGCGTTTCTTGGTTGAACATGATGTAATAAAGCTCATCACCTTCGTGCCAAACTCGAAATTCTGCACGCATACGGTAATGCTGCTCTGGTGATTCAAACACTTCCAACTGAGGCATGTTGTATTGTGCGAACATTTGGGTCAGACGCTCGGTCTTTTCCGCCAACTGTTGCTGGTAGTGTTGTGGGTTTACATCAAGAGTCGCCATGGTATTACCTTTGCTTGGGTATGGTGCATTCAAATAATAAAGAGCGCAGATTTTATTCAATCCCTCGCGCTTGTCCAGTTTTGTCCTGAATTAGTCATTAATTGCGAGCTAACAAAAATAGCTGACACCAATCAGTACTAGACAAATTATCAATAGAGCCATAGTATCGCCCTCAGCTGGTGCTATCTAGCGGTATAGATGGCCGAAAAGGGAATCTGGTGTGAATCCAGAACTGACGCGCAGCGGTAAGAGAGAACGAACACCCAATATGACACTGCAGAAAAATGCTGTGGGAAGTCGGGTTAGTAGGTCAAGAGCTCTCAAGTCCGAATACCTGCCAGCAGCCAAATCTATACCACCGTTTGGTTGATTTGGTAGGACTTACGCGAATTAGGATCACAATATGAATAAATCCCTTTTAGCGGCGGCTGTAGCATCGCTGCTTCCGTATGCCTCATTTTCTTCTTATGCTCAAAACACTGAAGAGTCGCTCGTGGTGACGGCTAACCGTTTCGAGCAAATCGAATCCTCAGTTCTTTCTTCAGTAACCGTTGTGTCACGTGAAGAGATCGAACAGTATCAAGCCAACTCATTAACCGAAGTATTACGCCGAGTCCCCGGCGTGGAAATCGCCCAAAATGGTGGGCGAGGACACAATGCGTCTATTTTTATGCGCGGAACTAACAGTGATCATGTGTTGGTATTGGTGGATGGTATTCGTATCAATTCATCTGCAGGTGGTGTGGCGATTAACCGTTTTCCGATTGGTTTAGTGGAACGCCTAGAGGTTATTCGTGGTCCGAGTGCGTCAGTTTATGGTTCTGATGCGATTGGCGGTGTGATCAATATTATCACTCGCTCTCACCGAGGCGATGATGCTAAACAACTAGCGCTGGGCATTGGCAGCCTTGCGTCTAAAAAAGCCGATATAGTGGCTAAAGCGGATGTGAACGAACAAGGGCATATCCAAGTAGCGGCAGGTTTTGAACAAACCGATGGCTATGATATTAAAAAGACGGGAAACGGTACCCAATATGGTTTTGATAGCCAAAACCTGATAGCTGGTTATGAGCATCAATTAAGTAAGCATTGGCTTGGCTATGTTTCTGCAAGCTGGTTTGACAGTGATGCTCAATATGACTCTTATGGTTCGGTTAAACAGGGTTACTCACAAAATGAAAGCGTTACTGGCCAACTGAATTATCACAATGAACAGTTAAAAAGCTTGGTCAGTTTGAACTACCAGCAAACTGAGAACTTAGATTATTCACTGGCGGAAGGTCGGGCAAATGCCAGCACTAAGGCCAATATCAGTCTTACGCAGCTGCAGTGGGCCAATCTCTACCAACTGACATCAACATCGGAAATCGGTGCAGGTATTGATGCTCGCCGTGAACGCCTTGCCGATGACGCGAAAAATCGTGGCAGTGCTCATAAATTAGCGGGTGAAAGCCGAGATACCAAAGGTGCGTTCGCTTCTGGTCGGTTATATGTCAATCGCTGGGTGTTGGAATCCAATATTCGCTATGACGAATACGATCAGTATGACAATTATACAACTTGGTCTGTGGCGGCTGGGTATCAACTTAACGAAGCTCATTTTGTGCGCGCTACTTACGGTACTGCTTTTAAGGCACCAACGTATTCAGATTTAAGCACTACTCCAGACTTACAACCGGAAGAGTCAAAAAATGTAGAGCTCGGCATCTCGGGTGTCTATTCGTTTGCAAGATGGAATCTGTCTGCTTATGACAACAAAGTGGATAACCTCATCATTTGGTATAAACCAGCCTCTTCTTCAGATGACTGGTATTCAGACAACACTGATGCTCGGATTAAAGGCTTAGAGTTTGATGTGAACTTTGATACTGGGCCTGTTAACCATACGGTTGTGGCTGAGTTTAAAGATCACAAAGATGATAACGATGTCCAACTGGCACGTCGTGCAAAGCAAAATTATAAATGGATCAGCTCAATGAATCTCGGTAAGTTTGAGTTTAACGCTACCTATACTTACACAGGCAAACGGCTTGATCTTCCAACAGCATCGCCCATGAGTGACGACTACATTTCCGCAACCAACTTATGGGATATGTCGGTTGGCTACTGGATGAATGATGATCTGATTGTTCGCAGTCGAATCGATAACGTATTTAACGAGCAGTATGAAACGGCGATTGGTTACAAAGCGCCAGAGCGAGCTTATTACCTCAACGTTGCTTATCAATTCTAATTTTTGAAACCGCCAGTGGGCGGTTTTTACTTTGCGAGTGTGATGATGAAAAAGAACGTTATTGTCAGTTGGTCTAGTGGAAAAGATTCAACCCTCACTTTAGAGCGATTACTGGAAGATAGCCGTTATTGTGTGGTGGGCATTTTTACCACTTATGTTGAAGATGAAGTGCCCTTTCAAGCCACCCCTTTGTATGTAATTGAGCTACAAGCACGACTTTTAAAATTACCCGTTGTCAAAATAGAGCTGCCTGCCGTATTTCCAAGTAACGAGCTTTATCAATCGACCATCATCAGCGCATTAAAACAAAGTGGATTAGAGATAGACGCCGTTGCTTTTGGCGATATGTTCTGTAACGGTATTGCGCAGTATCGCAAAAGCTATATTGAACCGGCTGGCTGGGAGTGTGTGTTGCCCTTGTTAGGCGAAGATAGTAGCGCTCTTGCGCGAGAGATCATAAATCGCGGCATCCAAACCATGGTGATGACGACAGATGGTCACAGCCTCACGCCAGACTATTGTGGACAACCTTATGGACGAGCGTTTATTGATTCTTTACCAGCAAAGGTTGACCCGTGTGGCGAAAATGGCGAGTTTCATACACTGGTCACCGACGCGCCCTGTTTTTTGGGTGGAACACTGGAGTTAGAGTTGACGCATCTCCAACTGGGGGAACGTTTTTGTCACCAAAGATACCGAGCAAGAGCATTGCCAATTGATAAAGAGCGAGTATGATCGGAACGTTTTCATTATAAGGTGCTCAGAGTGTCGCAACCGTCTCAGCTTAATGTGCTTATCTTTGACTCTGGTGTTGGTGGGTTATCGGTTTATCAAGAGGTCCAAGCCAAACTACCACAATTAAACTACATCTACCTGTTTGACAATGAAGCTTATCCTTATGGAGAGCTCAATCAAGAGGTGTTAATTAAGCGTGTGGTTAGGTTGGTAAGCGATGTCGTTGTGAAAGAGCGCATTGATTTGGTCGTTATTGCTTGTAATACCGCAAGCACCATCGTCTTACCCAAGCTGCGTTCTTGTCTTGCTGTACCAGTTGTGGGGGTTGTCCCTGCGATTAAACCGGCATCGTCACTGGCAAATAAAGCCGTGGGACTCATTGCTACCCCAGCGACTATCACTCGTCAATACACTCACGATTTGATTCGAGATTTCTCATCTGACAAGAATGTTGAATTGCTAGGGTCAACACGCTTAGTAGATATGGCAGAAGAAAAATTGAGGGGCAAAGCTGTCGATCTTGCAGAATTAAAAGAGATTCTTAGCCCTTTGGTGAACCGTATTGATGTGGCGGTCCTTGGCTGTACACACTTCCCATTAATAAAAGAAGAGATCCAAGCCGTATTAGGGAAGAGTGTCGTGCTAGTTGATTCCGGAGAAGCTATTGCTCGTCGTGTGCAAGAGCTATTGGGCGTGAAAAGCGAGCCACAATGCAAAATCAAACAACACAAGATATTATCAAGCGCACCTCCTTGGGAAGAAAGCGCGCTCAATAGCCGATTAGCTCACTTAGGTTTTACTCCTGTTCAAACATATCGTCATCAGGATGTTTAGGATCATTCGCCACACGTACTTTTAATGTACGCTGCATATAGTCTTTCTCATTCAAAGCTGAAATAGCACCATCTACATTTGCAGAAGCCATCACAACAAAGCCAAATCCACGCCTTTTGCCCGTTCGCTTATCTTTCATCAAACGTACGGCAAAGACCTCTCCATATTTGGCAAAAAGTTCACGAACATGAGCTTCATTCGCTTTGTATGGCAAGTTACCGACATACAGTGTTTTCGTTGAGAGTTTTGACTCCTCATCATCGGTTAGCGTTTTGCTGCCAAAAAATTTAAAAACAAGAGCGGAAGAGACAACACCAAGAACAAAAGTAATTGCGGGAGAAAGCGCGACCAGAGAAAAAAGGATTGCGCCTATTATTGCAAGAGATGCAACCAGTAAAATCGATTTATTAGAGTTCATATTGGAATACTACATATCAAGTAAAAGAAGAAGGATGTCTAGGATTAACAAAATAGACACATCAATCTTACGTTTATGCTTGGTGTTTTTCCAACCAATTGCTGTGATAACCTTCAAATGTTGAAGTTTTATTCAATAAAACGCGACATTGGTGGCTTTTTGAGCGAATGAAAGGTGATTTTAAAAAAGAACTTGTCACATTGTAAAACCTCCCTATAATGCCGCCTCACTGACACGGAGTGAGGCAAGCCTCACAAACGAGTTACTAGTTGAAAGAGAAAGATAGTTAAAAATAACTCTTGACTCTTAAAAGCTAAAGCGTATTATTCGCACCCCTAGCGACACGGACTTAACGGTCTTGTTCGACAGGAACGCTCTTTAACAATATAAACCTATCAATCTGTGTGGGCACTCGTTGATGATAATCAAAAAAGATTTATCAATGAACTGAGTGACCAATCAGAATCAAGTTTACTTGATTTTGGCACAGTCAATTCATTGTTGTTCTGTTGGAACA
>NZ_CAWNTB010000010.1:0-12226 GCF_963877065.1 Vibrio sp. V01_P9A10T6 | reverse complement strand
ACCACAGATTGTTCAACAAATCATCCAACTAGCACAGCAAAAACAGGGAGTAATGATCTTTGCGGCCACCGTTCGCCACGCCCAAGAAATTGTGCAATTACTGCCCAATAACGAAACTGCCATCGTCATTGGTGACACGCCGACCCCTGAACGCGACACCATCATCAAGCAGTTTAAACAGCGCCAAATCAAATTCTTAGTTAACGTGTCGGTATTAACCACAGGTTTTGATGCTCCGCATGTTGACCTGATTGCGATTTTACGCCCCACCGAGTCCATCAGTTTATATCAGCAAATTGTCGGACGTGGGCTACGCTTATCCACAGGAAAAACCGAATGTTTGGTATTGGATTATGCGGGCAATAACTATGATCTTTATCAACCAGAAGTCGGTGAGCCAAAGCCCGATCCCAACAGTGAAATTATTACCATTCCCTGTCCGGCCTGCGGTTTTAATAACAACTTTTGGGGTAAACTCGATGCCGCTGGTTTTTTGCTTGAACACTATGGTCGACGTTGCCAAGGCTATTTTACAGACGAAGAAAGTGGCGAACGAGAACACTGTGGTTACCGTTTTAGAGCAAAATATTGCGGTGAGTGTGGGGCTGACAACGATATCGCCGCACGTATCTGCCATGAATGTGACGCAACACTGGTTGACCCTGATAAAAAGCTCAAAGAGGCACTCAACCTCAAAGATGCATTGGTTTTTGAATGTATCGAAATGGATTTGAATGTACATAAAGATGCAAGTGGAAAAGCGCAACTGCGCGTTACCTATCGTGGTGAGAACGATGCACAAGTCCACGAATTTTGGCCACTAACCACCAAGAAACAGAAACAGGTGTTCCACGACCAATTTGTGCGACCACACCTAGCCGATAAGCATCGCCCTTTTGATCAATCTTCACCAAGCAAAGTAGTGGCTCATCAACACCGTTTTCGTCCACCACAATTTGTCATTGCGCGAAAAGTGGGACGATTTTGGAAAATGCGCGATAAGATCTTTGAAGATGAGCTACAAAACCGATGATTCACTTTCTATTCATGTAAGGTCATTTATACTCTGTTCATCTTATTTACAGGGGGCGCAACATGTTGTTCAAAAAGGGTAAAGCTTTCGCACGCTTACTGCTGCTCTCATCATTATCCTTACCCACTTTAGCTGCGAGCAGTGATGTACACGATTGGGTTCAAGACACTTATAAGCCAGGAACCAAGGTAGAGATTGATGAGGATCAAGACGAGGTCTACGCGGCAGTTCAAAAAGGTTTAATTCATCCATTGTCTGAGCTTTATGCCACGATAGATAAAGAACTCAATGGCCGAGTTATCAAGGTAGAGTTAGATGAAGATGATGGTGAATGGGTCTACGAATTAAAACTGATGCATGACAACCGAGTTATCCGCGTAGAATATAATGCAAGCACATTAGAACTAATGGCTATTCGTGGCAGGAACCTACGCGACATCATCAAAAAATAGAGAATAACCATGAAAATATTGGTAGTCGAAGACGATCCTCGTCTTGGGGAACAAATTGTAGAAGCGCTTGAACAGACCGGCTGGGTGCCTGAATTATCACAAGATGGCATTGATGCACTCTATCGCGCTACATCAGAAGAGTGGGATGTGATTGTGCTTGACCTCGGTTTACCCAAGCTCGATGGGCTCACCGTATTGAAAGGCATTCGAGATGAAAACATCAATACGCCCATTGTAATCCTCAGTGCAAGAGACGGTTTGACTCAACGAGTCGAGGGCTTAAATGCAGGAGCGGATGATTACCTCACCAAACCATTTGAGATGGTGGAATTAACCGCTCGTATCCGCGCACAACTGCGCCGAGCATCAGGTAACGCTTCCCCTGTGATGCAAATCGGTGACTTAAGCCTTGATACTCGAACCTCTAAAGTGATGTGGCAAGGTCAAGCGGTGAGCTTGACGGCACTGGAATACAAAGTGGTTGCCTACTTCATGCACAATGCCGACAAAGTCATTTCACGGACTGAACTGGTGGAACACATCTACAAACAAGATTTCGATAGAGACTCCAACACCATCGAAGTGTTTATTGGCCGCATCCGTAAAAAAATCAATAACAACATTATCAAAACCGTGAGAGGACTGGGATACCAGCTTAATGCAAAATAAAACCTCGGCCTTAAAGCGCCTCAGTTTAAAAAGTCGTTTACTGCTCGCGGCAACGTTTTGGTTAGGTACCATGATTTTAGCGGCGGGAATTGGCATTCCCACACTGATCAAAGACTACCTAGTCAATGATGTGCAAAGTCAGCTACGCTTAGCGATGGATGAAATCACGGCGAACTTGGAAGCGACACCGCAAGGGAATCTAGTGCTGTCGTCGCGCCTTTCCGACCCTCGTTTTAGCCAACCCTACAGCGGCCTTTATTGGACGGCCTCAAGCCATGATCAATCGCTTCGTTCTCGCTCATTGTGGGATAAGCGCCTTACCAGCGAAAAACATGGCTTGAAAAGCATCGTCAAAGGCGCAAGAGATGAAAAACTGATCGTCATTGAACAAATCATCTACTTACCAGACTTCCCTTCTCCTATCACCATTACCATCGGTCTTGATGAAGCGCCATTACAAGACACTTTAAACAGCGTAATTAGCCAATTGTGGATGATACTAGGTCTGCTCTTCAGTGGTGTATTGGTGCTGATTGGCTTGCAAGTCAGTTGGTCATTACGGCCGTTAGGGAAAATGCAAAAAGAGCTGGCCGCATTGCGCAAAGGTCAACAAGCCAGTCTCAGTGACGAGTACCCAAAAGAAGTCTTTCCGTTAGTCAATGATTTGAATGCACTGTTATTCCACTATCAAGAATTGCTTGAACGTGCACGTAATCATGCAGGCAATCTCTCTCACGCTTTAAAAACACCGATTTCTGTACTGCGCAATGAGATCGATCATCTTGATTTCGTACAACAGCAGAAACTCAGAACACCGATTGAACAGTTACAAAAGCAGATTAACTACCATCTAGGGCGCGCGCGCATGGCTGGCTCAATGAATATTCTTGCGGTAAAAGCCAATCCAAGCGAACGGGTAGATGCTATTTCTATGGCATTTGACAAAATTTACGCACAGCGTGAAATCACGTTAGTTAATGAGTTGGATTCTGATCTAGAGGTTGCCGTTGACCCAACCGATCTCGACGAGATGCTCGGCAACCTACTGGAAAATAGCTACAAATGGGCAGCTTCTTTAGTTCGAGTTCACGCAAAAAATCGAGAAGAAGGCTGGGTAGAAATCCACATCGAAGACGATGGCCCAGGTATTGCTGAGCAAGATCTGGCCAAAGCGGTACAGCGTGGCGTGCGCTTAGACGAAACAACCTCTGGATCGGGGCTTGGGTTGAATATTGTCAGTGAAATGGCGCACAGTTATCGCGGTACGCTAACCCTATCGACTAGCACCATGGGGGGGTTAAAAGCGGTGCTGACTTTTCGTTCGGTTTAATGGACGAAATCGAACTCGACATTAAGCAATAAAGACTGTCACGGTCCTTTGTAACACTGCAATAAATCGATGCTGCAAGGGATTTTCTATTGCCCCATCTTAGATAGAGTGCTAGTATCCGCGCTCGTTTTGTTAGTAATCATTAATTCACTATCAAAGCTATACCACATCAGCAAGGTCGCATTGCAGATGTGAAGTTTATTTTTACTAATTTGAGTGTAAAAACTATGAAATTCGAAGCAGTAGTACGTACTGAACTAGGTAAAGGTGCGAGCCGCCGCCTACGTCACGCGGGCCAATTCCCAGCAGTTGTTTACGGTGGTGAAGCAGCGCCAGTTGCTATCGCACTGGATCATTCTGACGTGATCAACCAAATGGACAAACCAGAATTCTACGAAGCAATTACTCTAGTAATTGATGGCGCAGAAGTAAAAGTTAAGCCACAAGACGTTCAACGTCACGTGTTCAAGCCAAAAGTTGAGCACATGGACTTCATCCGTATCTAATTTCCTACCAAGGAATTAGTTGGATAAAATCCAACCTTTTGCATAAAGACTATCGGCCTTACCATCCGAGAAATCTAAAAATTCGAAACCCCGACAGCTACCAACTATCGGGGTTTCACCGTTTTATAAGACCGTGTTATAACGGAAAGTCATTCAAACAAGAACATGGCTATTATGATCATCACGATTTCCCTCCCCTCATTGATTCATCGGCTTGGTGGAGAAAATGCGAAAAAAGCAAAAATGCTGGCGAGAGAATATCAGTGCGACCTGAAACGAATACGACGTTCCAGAAATTGGCAAATCAGTGGTGAGGTAACGCAACTTGAATTATTGGCAAATCGGCTCAGAGAGCTTTATTCACTGGCCATGCAATTTCTAATAACGAGACTCAAAGACAAACTGGCAGAATATCAGGAACAGCTTGAACCCAAATCAGCCAAGTTGGTAAGGCTTGTTAAACAAAACCCATCAATCACTCTCGCCGAACTTATGCACATTACGCACTGCACAATCGCAGAAGCACGCACCGCTCGTTTCAACGCAGACAGTTTTTGATTTAAGCAGAACGTAAAGACGAGAAGTAAGACGGGTATCTTTGGCGAATATAACGCTGTTCTTCAACCATGTGCTTAAAAGCAGGACCATTGGATAGTTGAACCACGACTTCATCTTGTTGAAAGCGCAGTACTTGACCTGCAATTTTGACTGTATTGTTGCTGCGTAGCTGCACCGTACCAGACATCGATAGACCACAATATAAGGTAGTCACTCTCGGCATTGAGATACGAATGCCTTGCTCTGATATTTCACAGACATGGAATAGCTGATCATCAATTTTTACGGTAGGTCTTGCCCGCTTTGGATACTTTAAGCGGTAATATTGCCGTTTCTGTACAAAATCTGCATTGTCCATGGCGTCTATGCATCCTTTATCAAGGTTAATTACTTCTGCGTCATCATGATGCTACGCAAGTGTTGAGAGTCTACCATTTATTATCGGCTTCTGAAGTAAAAACATAATAGAAAGATAGGCAACCGCTATGAATCACCAATTCATCTCATTTGTGAACTCAAATACAATTGGTCAATAATGTAGGAAATTTATCACTGATCACGATAAACGTGAGATAAATCACTCTAAATCCTATATAGTGCACGGCTAAAATTAAGAACTGTAGGCTGTCTGCTTAAGGAACCCGTTAAATGTCATTTTCATCTCAAGGTTTTGCACCTGAACTTGTTAAAGCGCTTACTGAATGCGGCTATGAAAAACTTACCCCCATTCAGCGACAAGCCATTCCCGAGGCTCGTAAAGGGCATGATATTTTTGCAACGGCGCAAACTGGCACAGGCAAAACCGCAGCATTCGCACTGCCCGTTATTCAACATCTGTTAGATAGCGGCAAGCAACCTTCGCCTAAAACAGCGCGAGGCTTAATTTTGGCACCCACGCGAGAATTAGTGGCGCAAATTGCCCAGAACATTAAAGACTACGTCAAGTACACCAAACTCAGTGTCGCTGCTGTTTACGGTGGAAATAAAATGTCTTCTCAAGTTCGTCAGCTTGAAATGGGTGTGGACATTTTGGTCGCGACCCCTGGCCGATTAGAAGAGCATTTAAGTGAAGGTAATGTTTCACTCGCCAACCTTGAGTTTTTGGTTTTCGACGAAGCAGATCGAATTTTAGATATGGGGTTCATCAATCCCGTGCGTAAAATCATGCTGGAAGTGGAAACCTCACCGCAAATCATGATGTTCTCGGCCACTACATCCACCCAGCTTAACCAACTGGCGGGCGATATTTTACGCAAACCCAAACGCATTAATGCCGATCGTGCCAATACCACGGCCGCAACAGTGGCGCATGTGGTTTACCCTGTCGATCAAGAGCGTAAAACGGAACTGCTGTCTGAGCTGATTGGCCGCAAAAATTGGCAACAAGTCTTAGTGTTTGTGAACTATAAAGAGACGGCTAATGACGTGGTTAAAGAGCTGAAATTGGATGGCATCAAGGCCGTGCTATGTCATGGCGATAAAGCACAAAGTGCACGTCGACGCGCTCTTGAAGAATTTAAAGAAGGCAAAGTGCGTGTCATGGTTGCGACCGATGTGGCTGCACGTGGTTTAGATATCGTCGACCTGCCGCACGTGGTTAACTATGACATGCCATTTCTCGCCGAAGATTATGTACACCGCATAGGTCGTACTGGTCGTGCTGGCAAACAGGGACATGCTGTCTCATTTGTCAGCCGCGAAGAAGAGTTGACTGTTGTTCAGGTTGAAAACCTTATCCAGCAACGCATCCGCCGTGTTGAGCAGCCAGGTTATGAGCCTAAACAGCGTGATGCCTACATTGAAAAACTTCACACAAAAGCGGCGTACAAAGATCGCCAAGGCCGTCGTAACAACCCAAATGACGAAAAGCCGGATCAAGCCTCAGCAGAACGTCGTTTGAACATGATGAATCGACTAAAAAATCGTAAGAAGTAAGCCATAACAACGAAAGAGCTGCAGCAATGCGGCTTTTTTCATCTCTGTGCATCCTATCTATGCTTCATCATCCCAAACGGTCATCTTTATTGGTTTCAATCCGTAAGTAGCACTGTCGTCAATTGCACAGCAAAGTGAAATAGTGAAGATTGTAATTAATGTGTATGCTAGAGCTCTTGCCTCTCAACACGGATTGATTAATGAGCAGTACTTTACTTCTGGCATTTATACCAACATTCTTTTTTGTTTCGATTACTCCAGGTATGTGCATGACATTGGCACTGAGTCTTGGGATGAGTATTGGTTATCGCCGAACTTTATGGATGATGATGGGAGAGATCGTCGGTGTGGCGTTCGTTTCCATCGCAGCCGTTTTGGGGATGGCTTCGATTATGCTCAATTACCCTTGGCTCTTTACCGGATTCAAAACCATCGGTGCCATCTACCTTGGCTATATAGGCATTCAGATGTGGCGCTCAAAAGGCAAGCTTGCCCTCAGTAGCGACTCACAGGTCACTCCCCATAACAAAGACTGGGATCTTGTCGTGCAAGGTTTTGTGACCGCGATTGCTAACCCTAAAGGCTGGGCGTTTATGATCTCCCTACTTCCGCCTTTTATTAATAGTGAAGCACCACTTGCACCTCAACTGTTACTGCTGGTGTCCATTATTATGGTCTCAGAATTTGTCTGTATGACACTTTACGCAACAGGTGGCAAAGGGTTAAAACGAGCTCTAGGGCATTCAAAAAATGTGCGTCTAATGAACCGTATTTCAGGCTCATTGATGATAGGCGTTGGATTCTGGTTATTGATGAGTTAGTCGTTAAAGTAGTAGGCTCTGACTTTTGGCCAGAGCCTTAACCGTTAATTTAAAACTTTAGCTAATCTAAAACATTAGCATTCAATGCATTGAGCAATACAATCTCTCGATTGATACGCTGTTTTTCAGCATCAGAAGCTTGGCTACTTTGCAAAATACGCGCATTGATCGCCTCTTCAGCCGCGGCCTTATTGGTAAAAAGTAGTGCTTTAACATTGATTGAGGCGATATTGCTATAACGCCCATCATCACTACTTGGTACATCAATTTGGCCACTATTAATTAGAGCTTTCACGATGGCACGTTCCGATTCATACCCTTGCAAACCTTCCAGCTTCCAACGTTGCATTGGTTTCCCTTCGTAGCGGCCTTGCTTCTCTTGGGTGAGATAGCGGATCGTTAGGTTTCTAATAGTTCCTTCCTCTTCGCCATATTCCGCTTCCGAGTCAAAAATAATCGGGAATGACCGCCCTTCAAGGCTACCCCCTTTCTGCGTCAAATGCCCCATTCGGTAACTATTCATACCCAACCGAATATCACTAGTATCATCAATCGGTTGTCCACCAGCAAAACGCAGATCTTTAATTCGCTTACCCGCAGGTTGAGTAAGATCAATGGTGTAAGTGACACCCGCAAAAAAATCATTGGTTGAGTATTTCGATGCGCGCCGCTTTGGATCAAAGCTATAAGTCACATCGCCTGGCGAGACGGAATTGAAATACCCAGCGGCCCATTCCATGTAGGTGCGCAGCTCTTTACCTGTCATTTGGTAAACCGTAATTTCACCACCAGCATATTGATAGTTAAACGCGATATCTTTTGCTTTGATTGGGCCAGTATCAAGTTGAGCTTGGTCATTATCAATTTGCAGTGCGATCACGTTTGCTTTTGGCGCGTAGAAAAAACTGGCTTCCTGAAACAGCGCACTGATGCCGGTATCTTGAATATGCACTTGAGGGATACCGCGTATTTCATCATCAGGAACCAAGTCGACTCCGTCAAGTATCGCAATTTCGCGATTGGCATTTTCTCGTAAGCGTTGATGATAAGGTGCGTACAGCGTTTCCATTTTCGAATCAGAATCAACACCTTTTATAGGGTAAGTGAAGCTGTCTTTATGAACGAGCGTGTATTTACCATCCTTTTCTTCAAATTGGAAATCGATTCGAGATAAAACGCGTCCATATTTGTCAGGCTCGGTAATGATGACACCGTTTACCGTCGCTTTATCAATTTTAGTGTGCATGTGGCCAGCAACAATGGCATCGATTTCTGGGTTAGCATTGGCAATATCAGATACGCCCGTATCTTTGATGTCGTTTTCGTTATCCAGCCCCATGTGCGCAACCAAAACGATCGCATTGACATCATTTTTTATCTGCCCAATCACTTTTTTCACTTCAAGTGTTGGGTTAGTGAAGCTCATGCCTTCAAGGCGATTAGTGCCTTCAGCAAACACTTGTGTCATCGGAGTATCCATTCCAATGATACCGATCTTGACGCCATTTTTTTCAATAATTGTTGCGGCGGGTAAGAATGGATTGCCATCGGGCCTCTGAATATTCCCGGCTAACGCTCGGCCTTTAAATTGAGTCAAGGAGCGATTTAATACCGATAAACCAAAATCAAACTCATGGTTACCCAGCACCCAAACATCGTAGTTCATCTCATTAAAACCGAGCATCATAGGGTCTACGGCTTCATGCTTAAACGTTTCAACAAAGTTTCCCTGAATCGTATCTCCCGCATCCACTAAAATAACGTTTTTATCTTGCTCTCGTATCTGTTTAACCTTGGTGGCGATTTGACTTAGGCTCCCCTGCATATTCAGTTTGTCAGCAGCATAATCCCATGGCATAAAATGCCCGTGAATATCGGAAGTACCAAGAATGGTAACTTGATGAATATCGCCATCAGCAGCGAAAGAAGAAGCGGCAATAGAAGCAAGTATTGCGCTAGTAACAATTTTTAGTTTCATAACATACTCATACGTATAAACAGGCTTTCATTAAAACAGAGTGGATATTATTGATTTTATAAATATGTTTATGTGATGGGGTCGCCCATTCGGTTGCAACACTAAAAAGCAATCACAAAATTTCGAGAGCGATCTCTCTTTAAATAGATTCTATGGCTTAAAGAGCTTTAATCGAGCCAAATCAGGCGGTTAATTTTTAATCATAAAATTGAGCAAATTTTAAGCAGATCTTTGATTGACGCTGTACTGGATCGCTTCTATTTTTTCTATTGGTTACCACAACAATGGAGGTTATAGAAATGAAACGCGCAAGTTCCACTTATCGATTACAACTGATAAAAGATGTTGTAACGCGGCACCAACGTACGGATCCAATGGCGAACTATATTCAACAGCTTCTGACAGAAAAACCCAACATGGAACAACCCGATGTGAATAAACGTTTTCACGGTAATCATTTTGATGAACATGCTGGTGGTTGGGTCAGTGATTTTTGGGGAATGAAGTAATTGATTAAAACAGATCGCGCTGCGGGTTCGTTTCTGGCTCGGAATCTGCCTTGTTTTGCGCTTGTTGTTTCTGTTTTTTCCGCTTATAGCGCTGTTGGCATAATTTTATGACATGCAGTTGCTGCGCAGTAGTCATTGAGAGCCAGTTAAAACGCTCTTCCCTTTTACGCATACAGCCTTGGCAATAACCTTTGTCATCAACTGAACATACACCGATACAAGGGCTCAGCACTTTAAAAAATTCGAGTTGCTCCATGGTTACTCAATTATTTTTCCAATTTAATGTCCGCCACATAAGAGTAACGTGTGTCACTTCCTGATTGCAAACTGTGACGCATATAAAACAATCACCTTATACTGACAAAAACAGTACTCAATTTTATATACTGTGCGCGTTTTCCAAATTCTGGGGTCTAATACGATGAAGTTTAGTTCAAAAAAATGGCTAGCCGCAATTTCGCTACCTGTATTGGTGAGTGCCTGTGCAAGTAATGGTGATGTAGAAAGCATTACCGCTCAAGATTTGCAGCATCACAATTGGCAACTGGTGCAAATTGATGGCAAGGACGTGGTCAATAATGACAAACAAAAAGCACCGCGATTAGAAATCGGCGAAAAGATGATGGCTAGCGGTAACGCAGGTTGCAATAACTTTTTTGGGCAAGCCGAGCTAAAAGACAACCAATTCCGCATCGAAAAAATGGGCATGACCATGATGATGTGTATCGGTGATGTCATGGATACCGAGCAGGCGTTTTCTCAAACATTGTCAGATTGGAGCGAGATCAATCTGACTAAAGATAGCCTAACGCTTAAAAATGAGGTTCACACGCTCACCTTTACTTTACGTGATTGGGTAAATTAATTTTAGTCATTCTTCTCATGGCAGTCTGCTCCACCAGGCTGCCATTTCCGTAGACCACCTCACACATCATTCACCTATCTGCGACTTCTGCTTTTTCTTACCAATTCAGATCTTTTGTTTTTTTTCGTTCATAATGAATGAACATGGAAATATCTCCGGTCTATTCACTAAGTCACTGAATAAAGCGATCTTTAAGGATAATTATGAAAAAGCTCATCACCTTACTCTGCACGTGTGCCTTCGCACTTTCCGCGTCAGCGCAAACTTGGCAACAAACCACAGATGCAGCTAAAGGACAAACCGTTTACTTTCACGCGTGGGGAGGCAGCCAAGAGATTAATGAGTACATCCGCTGGGCAGGCAACGAGCTTCAAGATCGCTACGGTATCGAGTTAAAACAGGTGAAAGTGACCGATATTGCCGAGACAACAACACGGCTTATTGCAGAAAAGGCGGCCGCTAAAAATAATAATGGCAGTGTCGATCTAGTATGGATTAATGGTGAAAACTTTAAGTCCATGAAAAATAATGGTTTATTGTATGGTCCATTTACGGAGCGTTTACCTAGCTGGCAATATGTTGATTCCTCACTGCCGATCGATCAAGATTTTTCAGAGCCGACTCTTGGCCTTGAAGCGCCTTGGGGTGTAGGACAACTGGTGTTTATTTACGATCAGGAAAAGCTCAATAACCCACCCCGTTCATTTTCAGAAATGTTGAGCTACGCAAAGGCATTTCCTAATCGTGTTAGTTACCCTCGTCCTCCAGAGTTTCATGGCACCAGTTTCCTTAAAGCCTTATTGATTGAACTAACAGAGAACGATGTTGCACTGTCTAAGCCTGTGGATGAACAAAATTTTGCCATAGTGACAGCACCTCTTTGGCGCTATCTTGATGAATTTCATCCTGTGGCCTGGCGTCAAGGCAAGCAGTTTCCCAGCGGTTCTGCTCAGATGCTGCAATTGCTTGATGATGGTCAGCTTGATCTTTCCATCAACTTTAACCCCAATGCTGTTTTTTCCGCTCAAGCAAATGGAACGCTAGCGGCCTCTACCCGCTCCTACGCGTTTGAAACAGGGGCTCTTTCTAACATTCATTTTCTCGCCATTCCTTGGAATGCGAGCGCCAAAGAAGGCGCATTGGTTGCGATCAATTTCTTACTCAGTCCGGAAGCACAATCTCGTAAAGGTGATCTTTCCATTTGGGGAGATCCATCGGTATTACAAAATGAGTTCTTAAGTGGCAGCGCCAAGAAAACTCAGCTGTTTAAATCAATCGCCGAGCCACATCCAAGTTGGCAAACGGCGCTTGAAGCCGAATGGCAACAACGCTACGGCCACTAAAGAGACTGAGATAAAGCCCGATGTTTAGAGCAAGCTATTTGCTGATTATTGTCATCTGTATTGCCCCAGTTGTTCCCGGCCTACTTGGGGTCATACTCTCCTCATTGGGCTATATTCCTCCCGTTGGCTTGCACCACTTTTCTCTAGATGGCTACATCGCCATCTTACAATGGTCGGGAGTCGGGCAATCTCTACTACTTAGCATAGGTTCTGCGTTAATCAGTACC
>NZ_CAWNTB010000009.1:0-12398 GCF_963877065.1 Vibrio sp. V01_P9A10T6 | reverse complement strand
TGATACTTATTTTCCCTTCACTGTTAGTTGTGTGGGTGTGTTAGGTCGTTTTTTAGGCAAAAGCCAAACCGTGACCTACACTTTGAAAAGCTCATAATACAAATTTCATATAAACCGAGTGGCTAGGGGCGACGATGGCTTTACAAAAAGTTGTTCATTTCTGTGCGTAGGGTTTGACTATGAAAATATCAACGAAAATCATTGCGGCATGTACTATCTTGTGTTCAGTTGGCGTGGTAATCAGCGGTGGTTTTGTTGGGTGGCGAGCATCAGAGCTCTCAAGCCAAGCACTTTATGACCGAGCCGCAAATCAACTTACCTCCGTACGCGAAATCAAAAAGAGTGAAATAACTAACTATTTCAAACAGATCCGTCTGCAAATTGAGACCTTGTCTTCCGAGGTATCGACTCAAGAAGCAATGGATTCTTTTACTCGTTCGTTCTCTCGTTATCCTGCCCACCGTATAACGCCCCAAGATACGGATGCGCTAGAACGGTATTATCGTGATCAGTTTGGTCGTACTTACCGTCAGGAAAACAATGGCAGTCAGCCAAATGAACTTGGTGCATTTGCACAGCTTTCAGAGCAGGGAAAAGCACTGCAGGCTCGCTACATCGGGGTAAACCCTAACGAGCTTGGATCCAAACATCACTTAGATTTTGATTCGTTGGGCAGCAGCTATGATGAAGCTCACCGGCGTTATCACACCTCGTTTAGGCGATTTTTAGAAGCGTTTGGCTATTACGATATTTTCCTTGTCGATTTGTCAGGCAACGTGGTTTATACCGTGTTTAAAGAACTTGATTTTGCGACCAATTTATCAACTGGCGCATATCAAAATTCGGGGCTAGGCCATGCCTTTGCTAAGGCAAAAAACTTGCAAGAGGGGCAATCCTACCTCGAAGACTTTGCACCTTATTATCCTTCCTATGAGGCAGCAGCTTCGTTTATTTCGGCCCCAATTTTCAAAGAACAGCAGCGTGTAGGCACGCTGATCTTTCAGATGCCGATCGATGTGATCAACAACATCATGACATTTGGCGGTAGCTGGGCTGATGCGGGGCTCGGTAAAAGTGGAGCAACTTACCTCGTGGGGCAAGATGGTTTATTGCGCAGTCAATCACGGTTTTTATTAGAAGATCCTGAGCAATACTTTCAAACCTTAACTGATATTGGTGTTGAGCCTGCCACCATTGAGCAAATCAAAACCAAGGGTTCGGCCATTGGACGTCAACGCATCAAGACCGACGCGGTACGACAGGCATTGGCGGGTGGACAAGGCCTAGAAACCATCAAAGACTATCGTAATGTTGAAGTACTTTCGGCTTACGCACCTCTGGATGTTTTAGGACAAAAATGGGCTATATTAACTGAAATCGATCAATCTGAGGCGTTACAAGATGTCTCGACTTTAGAGCGTTCAGTACTGCAGACGGTGTTGATTAGCATTGCTGTTCTTGTGGTGCTCTCACTCTTTATTTCTTACGTCGTAGGAAGTGGTATATCCAAACCTATCCGCAGTGCGTCGTTAGAGCTGCATCGGATTAATCAGGAGAATGATTTAACCGCGCGTTTAAGTGAAAAGGGTAAAGATGAAATGGCGGAAGTTGCGGTTGCCTTTAACCAGCTATTTAGCAGCTTACAGAAAACCATTGAGCAGTTTGCGCGGGCGACGGAGTCACTCAACGGCAGCACTCATCGTATGTCTTCCAATATGGAGAGCACGAGAGGCGCTGTTGCCGAACAGAGTATGAGGACAGAATCGGTCGCGGCGGCGGTAAATCAAATGAGTGCTTCAATTGGCGAGGTAGCGCAGTTTGCTAGCCGAGCTGCCGATTATGTGAAATCAGCTAATGATACAGGGTCACAAAGTGTCGACGTCGGGGAAGCGTTGGGAAATGAAATCAGTTTGTTGAGCGATGAGATGAAGATGGCGGTGGAAGCTATTGATCGGCTCCATAGTGAAAGTAATTCTATTGCTGAAGTGCTTAATGTTATCCAAGCTATCGCCGAGCAGACCAACTTACTGGCCCTTAATGCGGCGATTGAAGCAGCACGTGCTGGCGAGCAGGGGCGTGGTTTTGCGGTCGTTGCCGATGAAGTGCGATCATTAGCAGGGCGCACGCAGACTTCTACTGAAGAGATCCGTAAAAAAATCGATTCGCTACAACATGAAATAAACAGTGTGTCGCAGGGAATTGAAAAGGCCAATAAAACCGTGGTGAAAGGGGTTGAAACCTGCCATTTGAATACGGATATGCTTGCTCAAATCATGTCAATGTTAACCGAACTGAATGACATGAATGTGCAAATTGCTGCCGCGACAGAAGAGCAAAAATCAGTAACGGATGAAATCAGCAGTAGCATTACTTCGATTGCCGATGCTTCACTGTCGGTTTCTGGACAAGTGAATGATGTTGATGGAGTGCTTACCGACCTTTCTGGGCAAGCAGAGACACTAAATAGTGAGATTGCTCAGTTCAAATATAAGGCGTAACGCTAAGACATTTCCTACTTAATCAGCAACTGTGTTGGTTACGTTCACTCCAAGCATAGAGTTATACTCGGTTTAACTATGCTTGGAGCGTTGAAGGCTCTGTCTCGTTGACCAAGTTATTGATCCAACGTTTGGAATAGATCCGTTGTGTTGTAAGGATAATTTTGACGGCCTCTTCAAGCATAATAACCATCATAACCCAATGCAAAGGCCAGCCAAGAACCAACCCAGTGTAATAAGCCAACGGAATTCCAATCGCCCATTGGCCAAATAAGTCAATGAAAATACTGTAGTTAATATCGCCGCCACTTTTTAACACGCCACCGATACCGACCATATTAAATACCCGTAGTACCATCCCAAACGCCATTACTAAGCAAACATTCACGGCCATTTGTGTATCATGCAGTGGACTTTTTTCGATCAAAGCGTAAATCCAAGGTTCAGCCAAAAAGCAGAACAATGCCAGCAGCAACGCCAGCCCGCAGCTAGTAAGTACATACCACCAAGAAGTCTGCGCGGCACGTTCGTAACGCTGTGCACCAATTTCATGTCCAAGCAAGATAGAGGCGGCCACGGCAAATCCAAGAAAGGCGGAAATGAGTACACTTTCAATGGGGGAAAGCAGTGAGATAATCGCAAGTTCAGAAACGCCCAACTGGCCGACAATAACGTTGTAAATCAAAATGCCAGCCGCCCATGCTGAATCGTGAATAATCATTGGCCTTGCGACTTTAAAATAGCGCTGTCTATGGTGTTTCATTTTTGCTTGCTGCCAGTTTTCGCGATTGGGCAATAGATGAGCGTAATGTCGCTTTACTTGCCAAAAAAGCAGCATGGTTTGGCAGCCGCGTGAGATGCTTGTGCCAATCGCTGCACCCACAACCCCCAATTCTGGAAAGCCGAACAGGCCAAAAATGAGTAAAGCGTTTAAGACAGCGTTAATAATGATGGCCAGAATGCTTACTTGAGTTGGCAACTTTGCCACGCCGACAGAACGTAGTGCGCTCTCTAGTGGCACTACTAATGCGGTACAAAATAAGCTAAGTGCTGTGATCCATAAATAATCCGTGGCTAATGTGACGTATTGAGCATCATTGGCCACTAAAGAAACAACAGACTGAGGTATCCACAAATAGAGCAGCATAAAGGGGAGTGTAAACAGCAGAGCCACTATCCAAGACTGAGTCAATGTCCGTTTTATGCCCTCGATGTTACCTGCACCAAAATATTGCGAAGCTAACACGCTTACTGCACCGCTAGCGCCAACAATAACGATGAGATTAAAGAAAAATATTCGGTTGCCAACACCAACGGCCGCCGTAGCGGATTCACCTAATTGGCTGACCATAAAAATATCCACTACACCTAACAGTGAAAACAGCATTGACTGGAGGGATACCGGTACGCCAATATCGATCAATTTGCGCCAAAATTGACGGTCTAGCTGATGAAAGGGAGTCATAAACATGCTGCATTACCTCATTTTGATATGCGGCAAGTGTAAATCGAATCGTAATTTTTGTATTCTCTCAATACCTCTATAACTTTTGCCAAACTCTCATATGTCAGACAAGCAAGAACGGTATTCCATCTCAGATAAAACACATCAAGAATTTATTGACCAAAGTCGCGTCTTAGCATTGGAGCAAAGCGGCATTGTGCAATGCGGAATTGCAACCTGCCGCGAAATGTTTTCTGTTTATCGGAAAAATCAGAGCGTGCATATGCTGTTATACACGGTGAAGGGAAAAGGTTGGCTAACGAGTGGAACTGACCGTTACTTACTGGAACCGAGCTCATTAATTGTGGTACCAGCGGGTGTCGAAAATGGTTTTGGAATTGAAGAAGAAGAGTGGCAAGTGGTGTGGATCTTTCTTGCACCACAGCGTCATTGGAAAAACACAGTAAAAGAAGAAATACATTACACATTAACGCCTATCGCTGCGGTCATGTATGCGAGTATTCAAGCGCTGCTGCGAACCTTAACATTGCCTGCTGAGCTTGGTGAGCAGGTCGGGCAACGTATTGTTGAACAGATAGAAATCATGCTCCGAGCACCGATTGAACTGCCGCTCTCGCGTACTTTGTTGCGTTTAAATCGCGTCTTTCAGCGTGTCCAGAGCCAGCTGCATAAAGATTGGACAATAGAAAATCTCGCCGCATTATTTCCTTGCTCGCAAGCTCATTTACATCGTTTATGTCAGCAGCACTTTGGCCACAGTCCTAAAGCCCACTTAACGCGAATGCGTATGGAGTACGCCGCTCGTTTGCTTGTTTCTACCGACTGGCCAATCCAACATGTCGGTGACATTGTCGGCTATCCTAACCCAGCAAACTTTAGTACTCGTTTTAAGGTATGGAGCCATTGCACACCACGAGAATTTCGTAAAAAACGAAATGATTAATTCCACGGCATTGGTAAATGGCACTCTTCATTCATAAACTTTTTTATCTACTAAACGCGATGAAATTATTGCACCTCGAGCACGGCTTATAAAGGTGATTGAAATATCAATATCATTGAGTATATGGCTTGTAAAAATCAATTTATTCATCACATTAATTAGATTCTAACCACCAACAAAACGGTTATGTGCTAAACCTATAAGAGTAGGAATATTGTCAATATAGAGAGATAAGCGATGGATCTGTTTGCGGATTTTCGACAAGAGGCTCAACCAAAGAGCCAGGAGAGTCATGAACTTAGTGTTGAAAATAAACCATGGCGAGTACTGCTAGTCGATGATGATGAGCAGATGCACCAGATCACTCGTTTAGCGCTAAGAGGGTTTTCATTTCAAGGACGGCCACTAGAGCTACTGTCTGCTATGTCTGGTCTTGAAGCCAGAGAAGTGCTGAATACTCAGCCCGATATAGCTTTAGCGCTCGTTGATGTAGTTATGGAGACGGAACACGCGGGGTTAGATTTAGTTAGGCATATCCGTGAAGAGTGTAAGAATAGAATCATTCGTTTGGTATTACGTACCGGGCAAGCAGGGCAAGCCCCCGAAGATACGGTCATCCAAGAGTATGAAATTGATGACTATAAAGAGAAAACAGAACTTACCACACAAAAACTCAGAACCCTGCTCTATTCGATGTTGCGATCTTATCGGGATCTTTGTTTGATAGAAGAGCAAAAAGAGGGGCTTAAACGCGTGATTGAAGCCTCAGCGAAGGTACAAAATACCACAACCTTACAAACCTATGCTGAATCGGTACTGAGCCAGCTCACTTCTTTACTTAAACTCCATGCATCGGCATTTTATTGTATCGTTCAGCCTAAATCTGAAGGCGAAGGTTCGTGTGCTTTAACGTTGGCGGCTATTGGAGGATTTGTCGATTTTTATTCTGACTGTGATTTCTCGCGCTTACCTTCGGAAGTGGCTAAGCGCTGCCAGCTTGCACTGCAAAGCAAAATGTCTCATAGCTACGATGATGCCTCTGTACTTTATATGACAGACAGTCGTGGTGTAGAAAATTTACTCTATATTAATTTGCTTGAGCGCTTATCTGAAAATGACGAACGTTTGCTTGAAATATATATGTATAACATAGGGTTAACTTTTGAAAACTTAAATTTACAGCTTGATTTACGCGAAACATCGAGGGAGCTTGTTTATAACTTAGCCAATGCCGTCGAAGCCAGAAGCAAAGAAACAGGAGCTCACGTACAGCGGGTTTCTCTGATCTGTGAAAAATTAGCCACATTAATGACCCTACCTGAGCAGGATATTTATATGATTAAAAATGCGTCACCCCTGCACGATGTAGGCAAAGTGGCGATCCCTGATAGTATTCTCCATAAACCAGGGAAATTGGACGCTCAAGAATGGGCGATCATGCAAAAACACGTTGAATACGGTGTTGATATTTTAAGTCGTTCAAAACGCAGTTTAATTATCAAAGCGAAAGAGATTGCCGGTTCTCACCATGAAAAATGGGATGGAAGCGGTTACCCAAACCAATTAGCCGGTGAAGGCATTCCTATCAGTGGCAGAATCACAGCATTAGCTGATGTGTTTGATGCTCTTGGTTCTAAACGCAGTTATAAAGATGCTTGGCCGGAAGAGACAATCAAACAAGAAATTGTCGCGCAAAAAGGAAAACATTTTGATCCGATGTTGGTCGATCTGATGCTGGCGCATTGGGATGATTTCATCACTATTCGTGAACAGTTTCCAGACTAGAATCTTTTTTGGAACCGAAAAATAAATCCGTTTTCAGGGAGTAGGATAGAGTGAAAAGCAACCAATTAAAGACGATTGTTGGCTTGTGTACGTCTAGCTTAGCCATCGTTCAGATTCCTTTTGTACAAGCACAAATTGATCCTTCAAATCCCAAACTTAATGAACCTAAACAAATGGTCGCACACCTTGGTGAACTCCCTGGACTGATTAATGCGGATGGTTCGGGGCCATTTGTCGAATTAGTTAGGTACATGGATAAGGTCGACCCTGATACAGAGATCCATATTGAAGTTTTCCCTTTGCATCGAGCTGTACATGGGGTCGTTAATAAGCAAGCTGACTTTGCCTTACCCGCGATTTATGTTGATGATCCTGAAGGAAAGTTACCATTTCGTTTTAGTACGAAGTCGTTCGGTTTAGTGGCACATGTTCTTTATACAAATAAAGCCAATCGAATCACGTCAGAACAGCTTTGGAGCCAGCCTGATAAATACTACGTTGAGGCCGTTCCTAGCTATATACCTTTTGAAGTTGCGCGCTCAAATAGCATCAATGCTTCACTACTTAAAGTAGCCGCTGGACGTATTGATGGATTTGTCTGGGCACAAGAAGAAGCGGATATTGCGCTGAAAAGTTTAGGTTTAGAGAATGTTTCACGCCAACACTTTGCCGATTTCAAGGATGTATTTGTCATTGCTCACGGCTCTAAAGGCGATGAGGTTGATCAATACTTAACGCGAATACTCTCTCAACTAGAGGAAAGTGGAGAGTTGAAAATACTCTATGATGCTATTCACCGTCCTTACGATGATTGGCAACCTTGACCCTCTTACTTTCTATCTATTATTACTTTCTGTCTATTATTACTGCATCATTTATTGCAGCATCATCATTAACAAGTTCAAGAGCCTTAGGGAGAGTAAAAACGTAATGAACACCTTGGCCAACATTAGAACTAAAATCTAGTTTTCCTTGTAATTTTTGAGTCGCTAGATTAAAGACAAGATTCAAGCCAAGCCCTGATCCGCCACGGCCTCTTTTGCTGGTAAAAAAGGGTTCAAAGATTTTATGGTGCAGTTTTGGTTCGACGCCACAGCCATTATCTTTATATTCTAAGAGGATATTCTCTCCTTCCTGTTTGAACGCAATGGTTATGATGGGGTTTTGCTCATCACTAAAAGCGTGGTTGACGCTATTCATCACTAGATTAGAGACTATTTGAGTCAATACTCCAGGTAAGCTGTTCATGGTTAGTCCTTCATCGCCTTCAAGTACGGGGGTAACAGGGATTTTCCTGGTCTCGGGATGAAGACTAGCGATAAGCGCGCTTAATACTTGGTGGATTGAGAATTGACTACGACTCTCAGATACCTGATCGACCGCTGTTTGTTTAAAGTCTCGGATCAGTTTGGCAGCACGATTTAAGTTGCTTTCAAGCATCGTATTGGTTTCATTCATTCTCTGCATCAATTCAGAAAACTGCTGGCTTGTAAGCGTTTGGTTGGCGAAGGCGGTATTTAGCTCTTGTGTTACCTCAATGATCACCGAACTTGCGGTCACCGCGATACCTAATGGCGTGTTGACTTCATGTGCCACCCCTGCAACTAACCCACCTAAAGCCGCTAATTTCTCAGATTCAATCAACTGTGTTTGCGTGGCTTTTAGTTGCTCAATACTGTTTTCCAGATCGCAGGTTCGTTTGGCGACTTGACGCTCTAAGTTTTGGTTGAGTTTTTGTAGTTCAAGCTGCGCCAGTTTTAGCTCGGTAATATTAATGGCTGTGCCCCGTAACCCGAGAAACATATCCTTCTCATATCGTGCTACTGCTTGAAACATCAAATAGTGCTTACAATCATTGATGATAATTGTCTCTTCACACATTGAAAACGAGCAGTGTTTAGTAATGGATTGGAGTAATTTTTTCATATCTCGCAGTGAGTCAATCTCTGAAAGTAGTGGCTTGCTATTTTCACTGATCTCTAAGGCTTGACGCATGGGTTCGGAAGTGTAAATCAACCTGTCAGCACTATCCGTCTCCCATAACCAGTCGGATGAGACGTCCGTAAAATCGGCTAATCGTTCTTGTTCAAGTTTTATATTACTGTACAACGTAGTTACATTTCCGGTAATTTTATTGGTCTCATCGGCTAGCCAAGTGAGTTCATCGTTATGCCCCATAATCCATTTCTTATGAGGAAGTTTTAGTGGTTTTGGTGGATGGCGAGGGTTGTATTTGCGTAAGTATTGAGCAATAGCGAAGACACGTCGGTTTACACTCTCATGGAAAATCATCAAAATAGCGTAACAAATAAAGGCAGTCTTAACCGCGTTCACGACCAATATCAGTAGAAACTGCTTGATTAAGTAGTTGTAGATTTCTTGGGCATTAGACTCAACGTAGATCTCGCCAATCTGCTCTTTGGCTTCCGTTTTTGGGTTGATATAAAGCATGGGATAACGGTGTGCGACTAATTGCTCCGTCACTTTTTCTCCGGCACTGAATTGATAACCGCCAGATGTGATTTCCAAATAATCAATTTTAGGCAAGTTCACTAAGCCATCTAAACGCTGTTGAAGCGTCACGAGATCATAATTCCATAAAGAAGCGGCAAGCAGTTCGGCATGAACGAATTCTATTTCGTGATGACGCTGAGCCACATCATCGAACTCTCTATCATAGTCGAAATAGGTTTGTGCTAACGTTGTCATCAGGGTGACAGCACCACTCAAAATGATAAGGAAAAAAATGATCCTGCGACCAATACGACTCGATAGTGGGTTATCAATGCTTTCATTAAATGTTCGGCTTTTGTTCATCCTGCTTCTCATTTTTTTGAGTGATAATTTGAGTATAGATGTCACATGGGAAGTGTGGATAACATCTTATTGACTACACTATAAAAAAATAGCCGAAACATTGGAGGCAGTTCATGCGTTGGATATGGATATTGTGTGTGATAAGTGCGCCCGTGATGGCGGGAAAAGTACTTTTAATAGAGAGCTACGAGCAAAGCTATGAATGGGACGCCAGTTATGTATCCGCCCTTAAGCAGTCGTTAACGCCTGCGCATGAACTGCATACCTTTGAGATGGACACCAAGCGTGTACCAGCGAGCCGTTATTCACAAATCGCCGAACAAGCCTTTAGCCGATATCAGCAACTGAAACCACAGGTAGTGGTTTTAGGAGACGACAATGCGTTGGTTCATATGTTGCCGAAACTCTACAACGAGCCAATCTCAATCGTGTTTCTGGGGATTAATTCAAACCCACGAAAATTCATGGCTCAATACCAAGGGCAAGCCAAAGTGACCGGTATTTTAGAGCGCCCTCTCTATGTGAAAACCATGGGAGAAATTGGCCGGATGCTCGATAAAGATAAGCGTAAAGTACTGGTGTTATTTGACTCGGGTAGTACGGCGAGTATTGCGTTGGAATTTATGCAAACCCAAGCGAGTATGATTGAAAAGAATTTAGGCATTGCGACAGAGATAGCTTCAGTGGCGACAGAGAAAGAATGGCAGACAAGAATAAGCACAGCTAAAGAGCAAGGATTTGGCGCCATAGTCGTGGGGCTTTACCAAACCTTGGTCGATGAGAGCGAAAATAATGTGCCAGCGGATACTGTATTAACGTGGACAAACCAACATACAGAGGTTCCTTTATTTGGTTTTTGGGATTTTTCGATCGGTGCGGGCAAAGCGGCTGGGGGTGTTGTGTTAGCGGGTCGTGATCAAGGCGAAATGGCGGGCAAAACGGTGTTACGCATTTTAAATAATAATGAAGACGCAAGCCGCATTCCTATCCAAATCGGCCAACAAGGGCGTGCTATTTACCATCAGGGAGAAATGTCCCGTTGGGGGTTAAGCGTGCCGGAAGGATGGATGAAGATTGACTGACTTTGATGGGACTGTATTGAATTGTCGAATTCAGCATTACGTCTAAAATAAAAAAGCAGAGAGGCGGTGACCTGTCTGCTTTTTCTTCATTACAGTTTATTAAACAGCCAATGGCATTTCATTTGATGGATCATGTTTACTGTAAACACGAATCAAACCAACCACAGCAAACACAGACATCAACAGCATCAATGCGCCAAGTGGCATCTGGTCATGAGCTGGAATAGCCGACGCTAAAAGGGTGGCTAAACCAGCCCCAAGGTTTTGCATACCGCCTAACACAGCACCTCCTGTTCCTGCATGGTAAGGCAGTGGTGTTAACGCTCCAGTGGTCGCTGCGGGAAAGAGAATGCCTGCACCGAGAAAATAGACAGTGGCACCACCAATTAGGGTCAATGCGCTGGTTTGCCCTAACACTCCAGGAACAAACACCACCAATGAACCTAATGCTATCGCTACCAAGCCCACATACAAGGCGCTTTTTTCGTTGAAGTTCAACGCAATAACACTCGATAGCGCCGCACCAACTAAATAACCAGGGATCGGTAAGACAAACAATAAGCTGACGGTGGTGGCAGGCAGTTGCAAAACGCCACCAAGTAATACACCTGCAGCGGCTTCAAACACCGCGACGCCAGAGAAAGTCGCCACGAGACAAATTAAATACCCTTGGAAACGTTTGTCACTCAGCACATAGCGATAGCTGTTTGCAACCGATTCGTGTCTGCGAGCCGCTTTAGGCAATGTTTCTACCATACTCGTCATCATAGTGATCACCACGGCAATCGCGAATAGGGATAAAAATAAGTAACTAGAGCGCCAGCCAAAACTTTCTGTTAAGTACCCACCAAGAACAGGAGCAATGAGTGGCGAAAAAATAACGCACATGCTGATAAGGCTATTGGCCTTATGCAATTCTGCTCCTGAGAAACAGTCTCGAGTAAGGGTTCGAGACATTGCGCCACCACACCCAATGCCAAGCCCTTGAATAAAACTACCGACCAAAAACCAATCGTATTGGTGAGCAAATAATGCGAGTAGTGATCCTGCAATATAAATCAGCAACCCAGCGATAATAATCGGTTTGCGTCCTAGGCGGTCTGACAATGGACCATAGACAAATTGTGATAGTCCATAAGGGATTAAATAACATGCCATGACCGCCTGCAGTGATGCAGGAGAAACTAAAAATTCTCCCGCCATATGGCCAATGGACGGGACGTACATCGTTTGTGTCATTTGGCCGACAGCGGTCAAAATCGCAATTAAAAATGTGAGTTTCACTAACGGAAACGATGCGGACATGGTCTATCTCCTGCACAATGGTGCAACTACGAAATATAATTAATATGAATAATGAAACTAATGACCAGCGTTAAAAGTATCGCTCTTTCGGCGCGAGATATTAGTGAGGCTAGGCGCTTTTATCAATCTAAAAGTGTGAAGTTGAGCAAGATAAAAATCTATAATTTGAATTAGAAAAACTAATCATTATTCGGGTGGGTAAAGAGAAATGAAAGACGGTTCCAATGCCTGTGTTGAGTATGGCTCTTGGTGTCTGATAATGTACCTAGTTTTTCTATTGCTTTTGCGCTTAACAGTGACTAATATTTGATGTAAATGAGAATCAATATCATAAAGGTGTAATTAATGATGTTACCTTTACTTGCTGCATTATTATTTATAGTGGGACTTGGCAAAAAGTTGTCGGTTCCAAATTCGTGGCTCTTCTACTATGCACTTTCTGTTGTATTGTTAAGCTGGCTATTCAGTATGAACCCCATTTTTGTCCTGATTCCGTTGTTTAT
>NZ_CAWNTB010000008.1:0-12486 GCF_963877065.1 Vibrio sp. V01_P9A10T6 | reverse complement strand
TGAGATATTGAAAGGGATAATAAACGCTTATTTACTTGATGAAATTTTTATTTCAGGGTTAAATGATGATTTCAACAATGCTGGTTATTTTTACTTATACTTAACTTTTTAATAGGTAGGTAGTATCTCTGTGAGATAAATGAGATTATTTACAATATTAATTATAGATAATTTCATTTTTGGCATTAACACTATGTTTAATCTAGCTAATAATATTGACTAAATTATTAGCTAGAATGACTTAACGCTAAGCGATGAGATCGTTTTTCCAGCTTTGAGCGATGAAATCAATGAATTGGCGAACCAATGGGGTTTGATAGCTACGAGAAAGATACACAGCCCATAGTGCGCTGCTTGGGCTGTGAAACTCTGGCAAAACGCGTACTAGTGTTCCTGAGGCGATAAAGACATTTGCAAGATCGCATGGTAGCCGTACGATGCCTTTGTGATGTAGGGCAGCACGGCATAAAATTTCCATATCATTAGCGCGGATATTGCCATTCACGGTGACAGAGAGCTGTTCATTGTCTTTAACCACATCCCACTTGTTATTACTCATGTGCACAAAGCAGTTGTGCTGGGTTAAGTCATTGGGTGTATTGATAGGAGGGTGTTGGTTGAGATAGCTAGGGGAAGCGCATATGACGGTGCCGACGCTCATTAAACGGCGAGCGATGAGCGTATCATCCGGCTGTTGGGTAAAACGCAGGGCAATATCCACGCGTTCATCGACCAGTTGTGAAAGGCGATCTGAAGCGACAATGTCAATTAACACATTGGGGTGTCGTTGCGTGAAATCTTCAACAACGGCCAATAACATGTTTTGAGCAAGGCCTATCGGCGCGGCAATGCGAATGGTACCGTTTAAGAGTTGTGACTGTTCCAACGCCTGTGTTTCGAGTTCGGCAGTTTGGTGCAAAATTTGTTCGCAACGGATTAAAGCCTCTTCACCGGCGGTGGTTAGGCTGACTTTGCGTGTCGTGCGGTGCAGTAACCTCTGCTTTAACCAATCCTCAACTTCTTGGACATGACGTGACACTTGTAATCGACTTAAGCTCAAGTTGTCTGCGGCTTTGGTAAAACTGGCAGTATTTGCCACTTCGATAAAACTGCGCATGGCGGTTAGTCTGTCCATGGTAGGCCTTTATTAGATACGAATATTGATACAATCTACATCATTTTTGGGTGTTTTTCCTCCTTCGTTTAACTACTAGACTACAATTGTTGTCGAGAAACAGAAACCGAATGAGGAAATAAATTATGAAAATTGCAGTATTAGGCGCATCAGGTTGGATTGGTAGTCACATTGTCAATGAAGCAAAAGCACGGGGCCACGAGGTGATCGCGTTAGTGCGTGATTCAAGTAAAGTTGATGCTGAAGGTGTTAGCGTTCAACAATTTGATTTACAACAGCCTTTGTCAAAAATTAGCGCTGCGTTAGCTGGTGTTGATGTCGTGATCGCTTCTATCGGCGGACGTGCGGCTGGCAACCACGATATTGTTGCAGCTACAGCGCAAAAACTGCTGTCGGATCTACCGCAAGTGGGTGTGGATCGCCTACTGTGGGTTGGTGGTGCGGGTTCATTGGAAGTCGCTCCCGGTATCAAATTGGTGACCGTAGAAGGTTTCCCTGAAGAGTACAAAGGGGAAGCATTAGCGCAAGGCGAAGCGTTGGATCTCTTCCGTGCGAGTACAAGCAAGGTTAATTGGACATTTGTTAGCCCGGCCGCTGAGATTTTTCCGGGTGAGAAACAAGGTGCTTACCGTGTGGGCGGTGACGCTCTATTGTCTGATGCTGAAGGTAACAGCAAAATCTCAGTCAGTGATTATGCCCTCGCGATGATCGATGAGTTAGAAAGTGCCGCTCACCCTCGTCAACGTATTGGTGTTGCTTACTGATACCAGTCCGATAGATCCATTTGGCTATTCTCTTGATCGAAAATTGCTGATAACGTGAACGAAGTAATGCTCTCTATGGGCATTACTTTTCTTTGTTTCGCTTATAGGCATTTTAATGGAAATGTTCAGTAGTACGGCGCTTATCGCCATGTTTCTTATTTTCTTGGGTTCATTTGTGCAAACGGCGATTGGTTTTGGTTTAGCGATCGTCGCAGCGCCCTTGCTGTTCTTGATCTCCGCCGATTACGTTCCTGCCCCCATTTGTATCGTGGCGCTGTTTATTTCTATCTTGAACGCCTTAAAGCATCGCTCGAACATTGAGCTCGGCGGTTTAAAAATGGCGCTGATTGGTCGCGTTCCCGGTTCAATTGCGGGCGGTATCCTTCTGGTTTTAGTCTCGACGGATGTACTGGCGTTATGGCTTGGTTTATTGGTGTTATTTGCCGTGGCTGTTAGTTTATTGCCGTATCGCATCGAACCGACCCCAATAAAAATGGGTATTGCGGGTTTTTTCTCCGGCTTCTTTGGCACCAGTTCCGCGATTGGTGGGCCGCCGATGGCGTTGATCTTACAGCATCAAGAAGCGAATCAGTTGCGTGGCAATCTTTCGGCATTTTTTGTGTTTAGCTCGATCATCTCTTTGATTATTCAAATACCGGCAGGTTTTCTGACGTTACATCATTTATGGATAACGATTCCGCTTATCCCCTCAGCTTGGTTGGGTTATAAGTTGGCGATGATGACCACGCAATCACTGCCCAAAGATAACATCCGTTTCGCTGCGTTGCTGCTTTGTACGATAAGCGGCGTTACGGCGGTATGGCATGGTTTAGCCTAGCGTTAATCTTCCGTTCAGGTCATGCAATGATACTGAAAGGGTTTATGGGTCTATTTTATACGGAGTAGCAGTGATGAGAACAATCGGCAATATTATTTGGTTTTTACTGGGCGGAGTGTTTATGGGGCTCGCTTGGTGGTTTTTTGGTCTCCTTGCCTTTATCAGCATTATTGGCATTCCATGGGGGCGTGCTTGCTTTGTTATCGGTAACTTTTCGTTTTTTCCTTTTGGACAAGAGGCGATTTCCCGTGATGAATTGACCAATCAGCAAGATATTGGTACCAGCCCATTTGGCTTAATCGGCAATGTGATTTGGTTTGTTTTCGCTGGTTTTTGGTTAGCCGTTGGTCATATTTTATCGGCGGTGGTTTTATTACCATCATTGGCATCCCTTTCGCACTACAGCATTTGAAACTCGCGGTTATTTCTTTGGCTCCGATTGGTAAAACCATCGTCCCGAAAGAAGAGGCGGCTAGAGCTCGCTATTCTTCTTATCGTTAATATAGGTTTTGTTTTTTGCTCCTTTTCTCTCGTGTTGCTCTCTCAGTGACGAGGGGAAGGGGGCATCTCGCCAACGCGATTAATACGCTTTAATCCCAAACTCTCGCAGTTTTCTGGGCAGAATGTCATCTAAATGGGCAATGTCTTGCGGGTGAATATTAATCAGAGCAAAGCCGTGATCGTGGTAAATCGCTTGTGTGTGTAAGCGAGTTTTTTCGTCGGTCGCGCCACTATCTGAACCCCAATATTGCAAATACACTTTTCCTGCTGGCAGATAAAAATCGCACATCACATCAGCTTCTATCGGCAACTGACGCTCATAAGCGTGTACGACGCCCGCCAAATAGAGCCAATTGTCGATCAATAATTCGCCGGTTGAGCGAACATAGTGGCCGTCTAAGGTGCGATGTTTTGCCTCAAATTTTTGGCGAAAGTGGGACAATGATTTATCGGTCGATTGGCTGTGAGCCTCTTGCCCTAAAAATTCGACAATGGATTGTTTCAGACGTTTATGGCGAGTCACCGTATCATGCCAAACAACAAAGAATTGCTCAGAAGATTTATCTTCACGTTGCTGAGCGCCAGCTCTGAGCCCAGCCTCCGTTACTTGCCAACCTTTTTCTGTTTTAGATATCCAGCCTAACTCACTCAATAGTTGATTTATTTTTTTTGGGTTGAGCCTGAAATGATCGCCAAGTTGAGTGGCACTTAACGTTTTCCCGTTGGTGGCTTGTGTGTCGACGAGCAAGTTTTCCGGCCAGACAATAAATTGGCCATATTGCGTGTGCTGGGCGTATTCGCCGCCAAATTTTGCTCCCAGTTCTGTTAATACCCACTTGTTGTCGAAGCGGTTAATGTACCCTGCTTTTTGGAGGTTACTGAATAGTTGTTTAGCGTCTGTATTACGCAATTTAGCCAGTGCCGAGGTTGAATGTTTTTCTACCATCGTTCTCTCCTATCTCTCTTGAAATCGATCCAACAGATTGATATCCCTACCTTACTTGAATTTTTAATAAATGACAGTGTGAGAGCATGAGATCGTTTTTAAAAAACGGAGTGGTTTGAGTGAATAATGCTTTTATTAGTATCTTAAATTGAATCAGTGAAGTTAATTATTGGATCTATTTGTTCTAAATAAAAAACAATAAGATGTTATTACTTCGAACAATGAATGAAAGGTAAACACAATGACAATTTCAAAACCGTTGATAACGGGTTTTTTGCTAGCAAGCACTTCTTTCTCAAGCTTAGCCGCATTGACGTTTCAAACGTACAACCCAGGGGAAAATGGAGTCTTTCCAGTTAGCTCAACACTGATCAGTGGTGAGAAACAAGCGATTTTAATTGATGCTCAGTTTGGTACAAAAGATGGCCAAGCTTTAGTAGACATGATTAAGCAGTCAGGTAAAGAACTTAAGGCCATCTATATTAGCGCTGGTGATCCTGATTATTATTTTGGTCTGGAACCGTTGGTTTCGGCGTTTCCTAACGTTGATGTTTTAGCAAGCCAAGCGATTGTTGAGCATATCAAGTCGACGAAAGACGCTAAGCTACAGTTTTGGGGCCCGATACTAGGAGAGAGTGCGCCAAATAAAATTATTGTCCCTAAGATTTTTGACCACAGCGAGTTTTCATTAGAAGGTGAGAAGATCGAAGTGAAAGAGCTTAATACACACCAAGCTTACTTATGGGTGCCTTCTGAGAAAACGATTGTCGGTGGTGTAGCGGTTGTCTCTGGTATGCATGTTTGGACGGCTGATAGCCAAACCCCGAAAGCGCGTGGTGAGTGGGTTCAAGCTTTAGAGAAAATGCAGATGCTTCAGCCAAAGAAAGTCATTCCTGGACATTATTTTGCTGATATACCGCAGGGTGTCGAAGCCGTAAAATTTACTAAAACCTACTTGGCGAAATTCGAACAGGCTATTTCAACCTCGAAAGACTCGGTACAAGTAGTATCTAAAATGGTCGCAGCTTATCCAGCGCTTCCAGGTAAAGAGGACCTTGAATTAAGTGCGCAAGTGAATATGGGTGAGCGTACTTGGTAACAGTATCAACGCGAGTTATTGGCTCGCGTTTTCTACTCCAGACGGTTTGGCTTCAACATTACCTGTTTTTACCCATACGTTACTCAATTTATACATGGCGCAGACACTGCATGTGAGCACTTCTCCTTTGCCATGGATCACAAGCACGATATCTTCTCGTTTTTCTTTCGAGTTATTGCGTAGCTGGATCGTCAGTTGATTACCATCCACGCTGTAAGCGCGAGACCAGTGCTGAGTTTCAGATTCAGCACGTACAATACCCTCTTCGAAAATTAATAAGTCATCATTGAACTGGTTGTCATAAGTCCCTTTGAACTCATAAGTTTCACGGTTTAACCAACGTTCAAGGTCATCTTGAAAACAGCCTTGCAAAGTGGCTGTAAGGACGAGAATACTGATTGATTTTGCCGTAGATCTTATCATGTTGCTGCAACCTCTGTTGTTGTTCGCTCAAGTTCTAATAAGCTCGCTTTACGGTTTAAGCCCCCCGCATAGCCAGTGAGTTTACCACTTTTTCCGATCACTCTATGGCAAGGAACGATGATCGAAATTGGATTTCTACCATTGGCCAAGCCGACAGCCCTTACGGCTTTGGGGTTACCGATCGCCTCTGCAATCTGTTGGTAGTTCCAAGTTTCGCCATAAGGTATCTTGCATAATGCTTGCCACACAGATTGTTGGAACTCGGTGCCTTTTGCCGCTAAAGGTAAAGTAAATATAGTCCGTTTCCCGGAAAAGTACTCATCTAACTGTTTGATAGTATTGATGAGTATAGTGCAGTGTTCGGATTTTACCCCTAACTCTGTTGGCATGGTGGTTTCGGTTTCAAACCAAGCCCCCAATAAACCTTGCTCGCAGGCTTGCAATGTCATGATTCCTAAGGGGCTGTGATAGTGGGTGAAGCGATTCATATTAGTAATTCCAACAGTGAAAGGTGGCGTAACTTCCCCAAGGTGAAACCTTGTCTGCGTTCAGCTCAGGAAAATGGCTTAAGGCCTTCTTAACCACCAAATCAGTGTCTAGAAAGCAATCTGAATCGGACTGACCTCTTAACCTAGCGTAGTTTACGGTCCACGGCCCAATACCTTTTAGTGAAAGCCAAGCATCCACATCGGCTTCAGGGTGTTGGCACATGAATTGAGCAAAGCGTGTTAAGGTCTCTTTTCGGCTGTGTGGCATCTTTAAAAAGTGCAAGTCAAGCTGTGCGATTTGTTCCGGGCTTGGAAAGTAACTGCTCGTATTTTGAGCTGGGTTTACCGCATCGACTAACAGGTTGAGCTGGCCAATGGCTGCTTTTATCGAAACTTGTTGACCTAAAATAGCTCTGACTCCCGCCTCCCAACAATTCCAAACGCCGGGAATGCGGATTCCTGAACGAGTGACTAAACCCGGAGCGCAGCCTTCCAAATAGGCCTCGATGTGGCTGATGTCGGCTTCTAGGTCAAATAGGCGGCGTAGTTTTGCCACCAAGTAACGCAGTTTGGTGATGTCTTGCAACTCGAATTCAACCTCTAAATGGGTCTCAGAGGTTAAGCTGGCACGAAACCAGCCAGTCGTATTGTGTATGTTGAAGGTGCGTTGATAATGATTGTTACTGACCTGTTCAATGGCGTTTACTGCACGTAATCGATAGAAATCTAGCATATGTTGCCAATCGAAAGGGCCGCGAAAAGAGAGTGTTAATAGGTTTTTTGTCATCAATGCAGTTTTAGATTGCCGCACTTGGCTGGGGGTCAGTTGCAACGTTTTGATAAACGCATCGTTAAAGCGGCGGGTACTGTTGAACCCACAAGCGAATCCTATATCGGTAATGGACAGAGCACTGGAATGCAACAACTGCTTAGCAAACATCAACTGATGGTACTGAGCATATTGTTTCGGTGACACTCCTAAATGAGTTTGAAACAGTTGTCGTAGGTAGCGGTCACTGATCCCCAAACGTTCGGCAAATTGAACCAGATTGCTCGATTGTAATTCACCTTGCTCAATAAGCTTGATTGCACGCAAGAAGGTGGTTTCAACTCCTTTCCATGCCCAAGAATGAGGTGCACTGTCTGGGCGGCAACGCAGGCATGGCCGATAACCCGCTCGTAGAGCCAGTGCGGAGTTGGCGAAGTATTCAACATTCTTTTCTTTTGGAAGGGTTGCCGGACATATTGGGCGACAAAAGATGTTGGTTGTTTTGACGGCAACGAAAAATCGTCCATCAAATCGCGGATCACGGCTAGTGCGAGCTTGTTGGCATTGTTCTTTATCGAGTTCCATCCATAGTGCCATTTGGTATAACGAGCCTTATGCAGTTTTTATTAAGCTAAGTGTATGCATGAATTCTGTCGATACTAGCCATTTTCGGAACTGGATGGCTTTTTCTGCGGTTTCTCTTGAAAAAGGATATTCATAACGCTGTATTCAATACCCGCTACAACGTTATGAATTTGTTGGGTTAGTCGAGAATGACCTCGCCCGCTTGTTGTAATGAGTAAGCACTACTAGGGTTGATGTTTTTGACTAACTTTTCCACTTGCATAATGGCTTCTATCGATGAGCTGTTTTTTCGGTAGCTGAGGAAGATGGGACGCTGCCAATCTTCCACATTGTCAATTCGATACAATTGGCCAGAGTGGATAAAAGGTTCAACAAGTGAGGTAGGAAGGTAAGCGCTTCCCCCTTTTTCTAAAATGAAATCAAGTGCGATACGAGCGGTCGAGGTGCGCAAATAGGGGGTTGGCGTCTTCGGATGTCGCTCAGCATGCTCGGAGGCGAAACGGCTTCCCCAATCGACGTACACGTATTTATTATCAAAGGCGGTTTCCAGTGTGTCAGGACGCGTCGAAACCAACACCAGTACTAAATCTGCGACTTTTTTGCAGTTTAGCTCTTCGGCTTTAATTGGGTCAAAGGCAAACGCCATATCTAAGGTACGCTCCAGTAGGCTGCGGTTGAGCTGCTCGCGCCCCATGACTTCCGCCATAAAGCCATAACCGCTAAAAGCATCAGTCACAACGCTTAAACAGTTTTGTAGATGAGCATCCCAAACGTTGGGCGTTCCCCCTAATGTCAGCTGTAAAGCTCGGCCATTTTCCAAAGAGAGCTCAAACTTGGCTTGTTGCAAGGTTGCCACCATCACTTCGGCATAGCCAACGAGTCGTTCTCCTGCCGATGTGAGCTTTATGTTGTTGCGATCACGCGTAAACAGTTGAGCATCAAAATAATTTTCTAATTGCTTGATGCGTGCGCTGACGGCGGCTTGGGTCAAATAAAGGTTTTCAGCTGCTCGCCCAAAATGACGTACTTTGGCGAGTTCGAGAAAAGTGCGAAAAACTTTTACATCCATATTAAATCCTCTGAAATTACCCCGTCAGATTAACAAGGAAGTGCAATTATGACGATAAAAAATTTTTGTTTTTCTTTTCGGAGATTTACGCCTAATTTTCGCGTGATCTATCGCTACATGGTAGTAGCGCCATTCACATGAGGTTGATATGTCTGAGACTGAATTCCGTCACGGAAAAAAACGTTTTTACGACAATACAAAGTTTCCACGAGGCTTTGCTAAGTCTGGTGATTTTACTCTTGCAGAAGAAGAACTTCTCGCCATTTATGGTGGTACCATGCTTGGCCTTGAATCTGGTGAACTCACGCCAGAGAATGCCGAAGAAGCTCATTTTGTTAAGGCGATTGAAAACCCAGGTAAAGCGAAATCTAAGTTAGAGCGTGTCTGGTTGAAATACACTCAACTTGCTCGTGGTCGTAAGCGTTTCCATACGTTGAACGGTCGCAATAAACCTGAAAGTGGTGACGACTATAATGATGAAGAAGTTACCTTAACGGAAGAAGATTAATCTGTATCTCTAATGCAGGATCTTAAGCCGTAATTTGGTCTGTTTTCTCATTTATCTCTTCAGCCTTATTGTCTCAATAAGGCTGAAAAACTCGCTCGCATCGCCTTTCATATAAGAGATCTCTGTGCAAAAGAGTGTGACTCAATCAAGATGAGAAAAGTGCTTTCGCTCAAAGCCCTAGTATTGATGACTCACTCGGGCTTTGCATTATCGCCACTCTGCTTATTTGGTCGCGCTTAGCCAATCCATGAGCTGGGTCAACACCGCTACTTAGCCAAAATGGCTACTTTTTTCAAAAAGCTGTCGCGTAGATGCTCTTGGTCATAATCGAGATGGTAGGTATTGTGGAAGCCAACTTTTAGCTCCACACCATTTCCTCGCATGTAAATGTTATAGCCGTCATAGTCTGAAAAAGCTTCGATACCTTCATAGATTTTCCCGAATTCAGTCGGTGTACCATGCGCCATTACTGTTTCATAAGCATGGAGAATTTTCGCGGGTTCAAGTTCGTTTTTCATGGCATTTGCTCCTTTCTTGCTTGTTACTCCAAGTATGGGTAATGAATGCACGCTTCGCCAGATAGTGGAGTGATAGCGACTCAAACTTTACTTAATTTTATAGATGAATTTTTATCTCATTTGGTTATAGCATGTGCCGTATTAGTTAAGCGTACCTGTAGGAATTGCTACAAATTTAAGCGCATTTCTGGTTGAGATTTGAAGAAAGAGCGAAAATTTGACCTAAAACAATGGCAGTTACCCAATACTTATTTTATAATGCGAATTAATGTTCTATTACACCATAATATTCCAATAACTAGGGGCCAATCATGAGACTTATCCCGTTAAAACAGGCTGCACAAGTCGGCAAGTGGGCAGCAGCACACATCGTAAAACGTATCAACGCATTCAACCCAACGGCAGACCGCCCTTTTGTATTGGGTTTACCTACTGGTGGTACACCATTGACGACTTATAATGCACTGATTGAAATGCATAAAGCAGGCGAGGTGAGCTTTAAGCATGTCGTGACATTTAATATGGATGAATACATTGGTATTCCTGAAAATCATCCGGAGTCATACCGCTCATTTATGTATAACAATTTCTTCAATCATGTTGATATTCAAGAAGAAAACATCAATTTACTGAATGGCAACGCACCAGATGTTGACGCAGAATGTAAACGCTATGAAGACAAAATTAAATCATACGGCCGCATTAATCTATTTATGGGTGGTGTGGGTAATGATGGGCACATCGCGTTTAACGAGCCTGCTTCTTCACTTTCGTCGCGCACTCGCATTAAGACACTGACAGAAGATACGCGTATTGCAAACTCTCGCTTCTTTGATGGTGATATCAACCAAGTTCCTAAATACGCGCTAACGATTGGTGTAGGCACACTGCTAGATTCAGAAGAGATCATGATTTTGGTGACGGGCCACAATAAGGCGCAGGCTTTGCAAGCGGCTGTGGAAGGAAGCGTCAACCATTTGTGGACAGTCTCCGCACTACAACTTCACGCGAAATCAGTGATTGTATGTGATGAACCATCAACTCAAGAACTGAAAGTGAAAACCGTAAAATACTTTGCGGAATTAGAAGCAAAAAATATCGAAGGTTTCTAAGTCTCTCCCTGCTGGGAAAGGACATTCATAAACAAAAGGCCTGCTAACATCAGCAGGCCTTTTTACACTTTGTAGCAAATGGGACTTTCTATCAAATGGGGAAGTGCGAACGAAATCGGTAGTTGAATTAACCTTCAGCAGCGATTTTCGCTTCTTTTAATTCAACTACTTGTTTCTCCGGGGCAGGGTAGGTTACTCCATTAAAGCGCCCACCTTGTTCAATGCTCAAGTCGTCGCTATAAATAGACCCTGTAACGCTCCCTTTGCTTAAAATTTCAATTTTAGTCGCGTGACATGTGCCTTGGAACTCGCCATTAATGATGATGTGGCCTGCGTACAGCTCACCATTAACCGTGCCTGTTTCACTAATGACGATGGTTTTATCAACGTGCAATTGACCTTCTACCGACCCGTCAATTTGAATGTCGCTTTCTAACCTGAGTTCCCCACTAATGGAACAGCCTTTTGCGATGAGAGTTGTAGCTGAGTGCTGACTCTTAGCTCGACTTTGTTTACTAAAGATTCCCATCGGATACCTCTTACCTTACTAAATATCGTTTCAAAATCATTCACGCCCCAATCAACAAAAGGTCTTGGATCTAATGAACGGCCGACAAATCGAATTTCATAGTGCAAATGTGGGCCAGAAGATAACCCACTGTTTCCAGAATAAGCAATTAAGTCGCCCTTCTGTACAAAATCGCCCCCTTTCACGGCAAATTTTTGCAAATGAGAATAGGAGCTGGTAAATCCATAAGAGTGCTGTAAGCGTAAAAAATTGCCTGACCCTTTATCACTGGCGCGAGTGACTTCGGCAACGCCATCGGCTGGTGCATAAATTGGCGTGCCTATGTTAACCGCAAAATCTTGCCCGCGGTGAATTTTGACGTTGCCAGTAACAGGATGAATACGCTCACCGTATCCTGACGAAATTCTCGCATTATGCACAGGTGCACCGCTGGGTATTTGGGTCAGCATCACCATTCTAACTGAAGAAGTGATAGCGGCGGTGTCTAAACGTGATTCTAATTCCGCTCCGCTTTCATCCATACCCAATACTTTTTCAAGATCGCCGAGCCTGTCTGAAACAACCTGCATCTTCTCTTCTCGTTCGAGCAGGTCATTCTCTAAGCTGTTTTTTAGCTCCTTTAAAGAGGTGACTTCTTCGGTCAGTGACATCGACTGGCTCTCTAACTCTTGTTGCTTGAGTTTAGCAAAATCAACTTCATCAAGAAGGTAATAGATAACGCCGCCAGTGGCGAGAATGCTGGCAACCAGCACATAGCCAAAACCTTTTAAAAAATGTCGGAACCATTTACCGAGATGAAAGTGCTTCGTCCCATGGATGGATGAAACGGAAACAACCACTCTTTCTTTCATGAATTCGTTCACAGCGTCTATGGTTAACAGTACAGCCGATTCTAACAGGGAATGCTCAGGGTCAAAACATTTTGCGTTGTAAGGCTATACTCGTCCCACCTCTTATTGTTCGGTTTGTGAATTGGAGCGTATCCTTGGCCTGCTTTTAGAAGAAGATCCGATGTTGTTAGTAAAAAAAGCCATATTAATGTATGAGCTAATATTAATATGGTTTTGTGTATATAAGTTACAAAATAGACAATATGGAAGTGGTGGTTTTATTTCGATTAGTGAAATAAAGATGTAATTGTGACTTTTATCACTTTCGGTTCTTTAATTTTTAATAATTAGAGTTAAATTGTGATTTGAATC
>NZ_CAWNTB010000007.1:0-12606 GCF_963877065.1 Vibrio sp. V01_P9A10T6 | reverse complement strand
CATTATATGGATATACTGTGAAACATTTAATTTATTTTTTATTAATTAGTTACTCATCAATTAGCCTTGCTCAATCTTCAGTTGATGATGAACGGTTGCTCGCCTCATTAATCGAACGAGGTGTGATATGTGAAGGGCTGACATCAGAACAGCAACAACAAGCACTTGCCCTTTATCTACAAAGAAAACACCACAAAGAAAAGTCTCTTAATTCGACAACTCATCAAGAAGAAGCGTGTATTTCTCCGCCGAAGAGCGACTAAATCACCCGTTCAATCTTCACTGAATAACACTCAGAAAACTTGCCTAGATAAGAATATACCAGCCACTCATTGCGTCCATGAATTCTATTTTATGGCGATGAAAGCCATTTATTCTCTATAGCGCTCAGTCGTATGGAAATCAGTTCAGTGAAATTGTTAATACCATAAATACAGAAAGAAAAATAAGGAAAGCAGATGAAACACATAAGGAAAACCTTGCTTGCGTCAGCAATGGTAACACTATTTAACGTCAGTGCTTATGCGCACACCCCGATTGATTTAGGGGTAGTCAATGAAGATAAACTCATTGAAATGTTAGTGCGTAACGGTGTTGTGGATGGCAATGCTACCGATGCAATCAAGCGCGATGCCTTGGATCGTTATTTAGAGCAGAAAATCAAATCGGGCTTCCACGGCGATGCGCAATTTGGTAAGCAAGCTCTTGAGCAACGCGCACGGGTATTAAAAACCATTGAAAAACAAAAAGGCCACCAAAAAGCCAGCGTTTTTGCTCTCGATATCAGCACCAAACGCACCGATAAGGTATTAGCGCTTTTAATTGATTTTCCCGATTTACCTTGGAACGATAACCGCCTGACCAAAGAGCATACTGAAATGCTCTATGCCAGCTACAATCCACCTCACTATCAAGATCTGCTTTTTTCCGATGCGGGCTATGCAGGCCCTAATGGAGAAAATTTCATCTCGATGCGTCAGTATTATGAAAGCGAGTCTGGGCAAAGCTACAGTGTGGCCGGGCAAGCCGCAGGTTGGTATCGCGCGTCTAAAAACGCCGCGTTTTACGGGGGCAACTCTGCAACAACAGACAAAGATATGAATGCGCAAGAGTTGGTGCGCGAAGCACTGAACCAACTGGCGCAAGACCCTAGTATTAATCTGGCCGATTACGATATTGAAGATCGTTACGATTACAATGGTAATGGCAACTTCCGCGAACCGGACGGCGTAATCGATCACTTGATGGTGTTCCATGCATCCGTTGGTGAAGAAGCCGGCGGCGGTGTGCTTGGACCTGACGCCATATGGTCCCACCGTTATAATCTCGGCCAACCTTATGTCCTTCAAGGCACAAAAAGTACGCTTCCAGATCGCTTTAACGGCCAATATGCCGCCTTTGATTACACCATGCAACCGATTGATGCGGCCGCTGGGGTTTGCGCACACGAGTATGGCCACGATTTAGGTTTGCCTGACGAATACGATACCCAATACACAGGTAAAGGTGAGCCAGTTTCCTATTGGTCCATCATGTCTTCTGGCAGTTGGGCCGGAAAAATTGGCGGAACACAACCGACGGCATTCAGCTCTTGGTCTAAACAGTTCTTACAAAAAGCGGTCGGTGGTCGTTGGATCAATGACGATCAAATTTCGATTGCAGAGTTAGAGAAAAATCCTCGCGTATTTACCCTCTTCCAAACCACTGACAATGCTCGACCAAATATGGTGAAGATTGATTTACCACTGAAGCGTGTTGATGGGGTGAAGCCTTATCAAGGTTCGTCCGCTTTTTATTCAAACCGAGGCGATGATCTGAAAAATAGCATGTCTCGTAAGCTTTCTATCCCTACAGGTGAACAAGCTACGCTGAATTTTAAAGCATGGTATCAGATTGAAAAAGACTACGACTTTGCACGCGTACTGATCAATGGTAAAGCGATTGCAGGTAACATCACCACCATGGATGACCCGTACAATACAGGGCTTGTACCTGCTATTGCTGGTCAGTCGGATGGCTGGGTCGATGCGATATTTGACGTCTCCCTGTGGGCAGGCCAAGAAGTGACACTCAGCTTTGACTATGTCACTGATGGCGGCTTAGCCATGGAAGGTCTTTACCTTGATAACCTACAGTTAGAGGTCGACGGGCAGCAAACCCTTATTGATGATGCCGAAGGAACATCCACCTTCGCCTTTAAAGGTTACACCACCAACAATGGCTTCCATGAAGCGCCACACTATTATTTACTGCAATGGCGTAGCCACAATGACGTCGACCAAGGCTTAGCCAATATCAAACGCATGGGCCAGTTGATGACTTTCGAACCCGGCCTACTGGTTTGGTATGTGGATGAATCTTACACGGATAACTGGGTAGGTAACCACCCAGGTGAAGGTTGGTTAGGTGTCGTCGATGCGGATCAAAACGCATTGGTTTGGTCAAAAACCGGTGAGGCCGCACAAACGCGCTTCCAAGTGCGAGATGCAACCTTCTCATTGCAAGATCAAACACCTCTACGTTTAGTCGCTGCCGATGGTGATGTGCTCGAAGACACAAGCTTAATCGGTAATGGTAATTTCTCTGATGGCGCGGATTACAGCTCACCATTAGTACCAGATGCTGGGCGTCAGTTAACGGAATTTGGCTTGATGATCGACATCCTCAACCAAGGCCAAGACAATGAGTACGGCGTAATTCGCTTATCAAAAGTCAGCGAACAAAACCAAGCTCCTGTCGCCAACTTTGAGCTTAAAACCGACGGTTTATCTGTCAGTGCTCTCAACTACAGCCATGATGAAGATGGCGAGCTAGTCAGTTACGCATGGGATTTTGGTAACGGCCAAATGAGCAGCGAAATGGCGCCAAGCTGGAGCTACACCAAAGCAGGGCAATACACAGTAAGCCTAACCGTAACGGATGATAAAGGCGCAACCAACACCACTACGCGTACAACACAGGTTGAAGTGCCTAACGCATTACCGCAAGCCAGTGCTAAGTACATCCACCTTGGACGCTGGGTAACGATGTGGTCAACCAGCAGCGATAGCGATGGGCGTATTGTCGATACGGAATGGACCCTGCCGAATGGAAAAATAAAACGTGGCAAACTCTTCACCGCCATTTTCCCAAGCTCTGGAAAACATGAAGTGAAAATTAAAGTGATGGATGACAAAGGTGCAACAGTGACTAACACCATTGTGGTGAATTTGTAACCACCTATTCTATTTTCTCTTAGAGAACTTGAGCGCGGCTTCGGTCGCGCTCTTCTTTATTGGATAAACAGAATTAAAGCGATTGATCACGTAGCCTTTCCAACGCCTCGACGCGTTTGAGTTGTTTGGCCTCAAACGTTTGGGTACGCAGTTGCGTAATTTGCTGATTTTTTTCATCTTGGCTCAAACGCGTATTTTCAAGCACCGCCGAACGCTGTTGTAGATAGTTTTCGAGATGCTGAGAAAACTGCTCTCGTTGTTCACTAAGCTGCGTTAACCGCTGTACTCCTTGTTCGCCAACCAACTCGTTCCAAGCTAAGTATTGCTCTTGCGTGGACAAATGGCGACTCGCGTTGAGTGCTGGCAGTAGTTGTACATTGCGTTCACTGCGCTGAATGTATTCTGGCTGCTGCGCTAATAACGTTTGCCACTGCAACTGCTCATCATATGAATCTACTGCTTGAGCTTTAATGCGCAGCTTTTCTAATGCTAAATTTCGCAACGCATTCTCTTCACCAAACAGCATGCTTTGCTGATCAACGTTAAAAAATTGACTTTGTATTTTCAGTAACTGCTGATTGATCTCAGCTAAGGTAGCAAGATCGAGATTGGCGATGGAAGCATTAGCCTCTAACTCAGCTAATGCTTGTTTGTATTGGATAAACTGTTCAAAAAGCATTGGATCGATCACTACGCCCTCATCTTGCTCAGCATGCTGGGCAATGCGCAGCTCAACCTCAGGCAATGAGCTCTCTCCTAACGTAGAGATAAAATAGTGAATTAAATCAAGACTCGATGCGCTGTCTATCTGCGTATCTTGTTGAGATGGCGTTTGTAACGCGCTCTGTGATGATACTGGCTTTTGCAGAAAAAGCACCGCACCGATGCTCCCCAAGATGATCACGACAAAACCAAATAGTGCGGGCTTTTTCATAGCCAATCCTTATAAAGTTTGATGTTACAAAACTTGAAGTTATAAACCTCGAAACTATCAACCTCGAAACTATCAACCTCGAAGTTATAAACCTTGAAGCTTCAATCGATTAGCGTGCTGGCGATACAAGGTAACGGGGTCAGTTTCAAAAAGGTGGTGTATCCCAAGCAAGCCGTTGATTTCATCTAAGTGGTTCATTTGGTAATCATCGCGGATCACCTTACCCAAGTGAGTACTGCATACGCCGACTAAACCATCATTAGGGCCATTAAAGACAAGCCCAGTCAACATCATCGCAGCATCAGTTGGGTCAAGGAGGTTGGTAAAGGTCGAAGATCCTGTCCACGAATAGTAATAAACACCATTGTCAGCCAGTAATTCACCATCACCACATTCACTGCTTGGAACGCCTTCTGGGTAGTATTGATTAAACGCTAGCGAACCTTGGGTAGTTAAGGCTTCTAAGGAGGCTAAAGGATCTTGCTCCAGGTTACTTCCCCCAGAAAGAAGGCCAACCAAACCCGCCAATCCTTGCGCCATTTTGACGGCAATCGCTTCAGAAATGGAGCCCTCTTTGATGTGCCCACGCACTAAATCTGCCACGATTGAGCCTTTATTCACGCCACCAATGCTAGTCACAGACGCCACAAGATCGGGCCGAACTGATGCAACATAGCGAGCCGTTGGTCCGCCATGACTATGGCCAATCAAGTTAACTTTTTGAGCGCCCGTGGCAGCTAAAAGCGACTCCACTTGTTGCAATAGTTGTTCACCTCTTAGCTCAGAGCTGTTGGTTGCAGAGACTTGAGCCACGTAGACCTCTGTACCATCTTTCGTCAGTGATTGCGGAATGCCGTAGAAATAATCGACTCCGGCCAGCGTATCAAAACCAAATAAGCCATGAACTAACACAATAGGGTACTGGGTTTGGGTATAGCCTGTCTTACTTAACGCCACCGTGCTGGTTGCCGCCAGCGCCGTGGTACTCAGCAGACAAAAAGCAGCAATAATAATCGTTCTTTTCAAAGTAAATTCCTTCTTATTGTAGTGTCTGGTTTAGGCGCGGCATACATCTAGCCTACCGTTACCACACCAGAGATTAGACCTCTGATGAGCACCCTAACTGTAGAAGAAAAGCACTTTATTTCATGTCATCTTGCCAGCTTCGTGAATGAATCGAAAAAAACAACAGATAAAATTAACATTAAATTAACAAAAAAAGAGCACTCGCTTTTTAGCCAACTAGGCCAAAAGCATGAGTGCTCTTTACTACTCAATCATGAACTGATTGCGCTATTTTATAATAAATTGAATACCATCGGCTAACCAACCTTCAGACCAAACCTTGACTTGCCGAATTGCCGATCCGGCTGGCAGCTCAAACACTTCATCGTGGGTACTGATTGCGTAGTCTTTTGACCCCACTACTTTGGTTGAACCATCATCAAGCTTAAAAGTCATACGGAGTAAATGGTTGCCACCGTACTTGAACTCACCGGAAGTAACGGTTATTTGCGTAACGCGTTTCAGATCAATTTCAGTCAAACTACCACTTTCACCGCCTTGCATCGCATTGGCTTGCGTGCCAATTGCATCAATCGCAGCGCCATGGCGAATATACAGTGTCCCCGATTGACCAACATCTTGTAAGGCCAATGAACCCGATGTAAACCCAAATACGGCCGATTCACTATCTGAATGAAATACGTTGGTGTAAGCGGTAATGGTGCGCACACTTACCTGATCATTGCCATCAGCATACAAACCTAACTCACCGCTGGTTTTATCATGACCAAGTAACTCATGAGAGAAAACATTACTCAGCTTATCGCTGTTTTCTATCCATTCCCAACGCTGACTTAAACTCGAACTACAGGTTTGTAATTGACCCAGTGATTGTCCATCCAAACATTGATGGATGTCGTTTGCACTCACATAACGACCTAACTGATCATAAATAAAAGATTGTGAGTTTTTGGTTTCATCACAGCTTGAGGCAGAGAGCGCGCCATTATCAGCCACATCAACGCAACGATTATTAAAGCTGCCCAATTGCAAATTCACTGGACGACCGCCCGTGAATACTGGGTGCTCCCAATCGACAGTAAAGCTAGCACTTTTGCTCACTCTGCGGCGCGTCGTATTTTCAAAACCATGGTAGGACTGATGCGCACCTACAACATAATAATGCTTATAAGCACCGTTATAAATGGGACGAATATTGACCGAAGAATCAATGGTAAATTCCGTTGTCCCTGTTGCATTAGGAGCGGCTTTATAGATCACATCCATTTTGGGTACGAAACTCGCGTAACCAATCGGGTTAATGCGGTTGGTATCCACAGGATAAGTATTGACCCACAGCGCATCCGTAGAGCGATTCATCATCGATTCGGCAGTCGCGTATTGGCTACGATTCCATTTAAAGCTGACGTTTTGTGCATTATTGGTGCTACGTTCAACACGATAATCGTGCGTTTTAAAGGTTAACCAACGGCTTTGGTTGTAGCTGGCATTGGCTTCTAGCTTGCCTTTAGGTCCATCAGCACTAACCTCAACACCACCACTCACTCCTAGCTGGAAGCCGGATACCTCTTTGACTTCATATTCGGCATTGAGATTTTCTCTCGGGAACGTTTTTAAGATCTGCGCTTTGTTGTTCGAAGAGTTAAATACAAATTGGTAGTCTTGGGCGATGGCATCGGTCGACCAGTCTCGGAAATAAGCATCTAATGTCGTGTAATCAGCACCTGATTGACGATAATCAAGACGGTCATTGAGATGGATCCCCGCACCCGTTGTATCATCATCTAAGCTGATGCGAACAATTTTCGCGTCCGGTGTCGCAGAGCCAATGGTGCCATATTGTAATGAACGCTCTAAATTAACTCTATAGATCAAAGAGATATTCGGGTTATCGCAAAACACTCGCGTACCTCGATCCCAAAGATGTGAGTTATTAAACGTACATTCATTATCAGTAATAGGCCGATTGACATTCAAATAAAACGCGACGTGTGGCAAAGAGTTCGTTTCCGAACCACTATTTGACACCATACTGGCCGTACTACGGCGCTGACGAGAATGGGCAATTGGGGCGGCTTCCAGTAGACGAATGTTGGCATCATTCTCGTCATCTAACGGTGTGAACAACAATTCTCCTTTGTGTTCACTGATGATCAAAAAGTCACTGGCAAACGCTAAGCCCAGTTTTTTCCTGAGCAATGCTTTCGCCTCTGTCTTTTGCGACTCACCTTCAATCGTACTGAAATCGACAAAATAGCGCATATGTTGGTTCAGTACATCGTCACGCATCTGCATTAGTGTCGGGGGCTCAACCTCTCCTTGTAACCAATAGCTCGCATTGAAGTAATTGATTTGGCTGTCATCCTGAAGCTCACTGAACATTTCAATGGCCAAACCTTGCGGCTGATTCACGTCAGCTTGAGCGGTGTTCCATACCAAGCCTGACATAATGGCAATAGCGCTAAGTGCTTTTCTTCTGTTTATTGACATATAAACCTCGTAAGCATTTTTATTGTTATCACGGTATTTAAAAGAAAATGAATACCCATTTTTTATTTTTTCAGACCACAAAATAAAAGAACATTGGTTTTTTGGCACCTTTGTGGCGAATTATTAATAGATCTTAAAATAACAAACACAAAGAGAAATGATTTTTAATGTGGCTTAAAATCACAATAAAACTGTTTAATTTTTACACATATTGACTGATTATAATTTTATTGATATTTTTATTAAACTACTGAGATTTAACATTAGGACAAATTAATAAAGCAAAACCTTATTGTTATTTACCTAAATTAGGATTTATAAAAACCCTTTCGTATTTTCTTCACTGACAGTTCATTGTTTGATCTTAATACCAAATAATGCTCAACATAGTCGTTTATTGATTGACGCTTAACACCATAAACCCAAAATAGGTCTGACCAGTTTGTTAATTTCACTTTCGCACTTATTCTTTAGTAGATATGTGCCTAAACCAATAAGAAAAAAATATGAAACTAATGACGTTATTGATGACCGCAATATTGCCACTCTCCATGGCGATTGCAGAAAATACGGATACCACCTCAGAACCAGTTACCGCTTATGGCGTAATGAATACGCAAAATAAGCAAACCTACACTTATGTACGCTGTTGGTATCGGCCCGCTGGCAATCATGATGACCCAGCAACAGATTGGGAGTGGGCATTGGATGAACAAGGAAATGACTACACCATTAGTGGTTACTGGTGGTCATCTGTGCGCTTTAAAAATATGTTTTATACTGACACCTCACAATATGAAATAAAGCAGCGTTGTGAAGAGACGCTCGGCGTCAGTCACGATTCTGCAGATATTACTTATTTCGCAGCAGACAATAGGTTCTCATACAATCATTCGATCTGGACTAACGATAAACAAAATGCCAAATCCGTCATTAATAAAATGGTGACCATAGGTGACAGCCTTTCGGATACAGGAAATATATTCAATGCGTCACAATGGAAATTTCCCAATCCTAACTCTTGGTTTTTAGGACACTTTTCCAATGGTTTGGTGTGGACAGAGTATTTAGCAAAAATGCACAATTTACCTGTATATAACTGGGCGATTGGCGGTGCCGCAGGGCGTAATCAATATATCGCGCTGACAGGTGTGAACGATCAAGTCAGCTCTTATCTAAATTACATGACAATGGCCAAAAACTACCAGCCAGAAAATACGCTCTTTACCCTTGAATTTGGCTTGAATGACTTTATGAATTACAACCGTGAAGTATATGAAGTCAAAGCAGATTTTAGCAGCGCGATGATTCGTCTTGTGGATTCAGGGGCCAAAAATATTATTCTACTCACCCTACCCGATGCAACCAAAGCCCCGCAATTTAAATATTCAACAGCAGAAGAGATAGCGAAAGTCAGCGCTAAGATCACCACTTTCAATGCGTTTATTCAGCAACAAGCACTGTATTATCAGATGCAAGGGGTAAATATCATCCTGTTTGATGCTCATAGCTTGTTTGAAAACCTCACAGCCAATCCACAGCAATACGGCTTTGAAAATGCGACCGATGCATGCCTCAACATCAATCGCAATTCAGCTTTAGATTACTTATACCGTCATAGCTTAACCAATGATTGCGCTTACCATAGCTCTGACAAATACGTATTTTGGGGCGTCACGCACCCTACCACGGCCATCCATCAATTGATTGCCAACGAAATCAGTAAAAACTCTCTCGCGTCATTTCAATTTGAATAAGCACGTCTGACCCTGAAGACAGCACGCAAGTGCTGTCTCTAAACCCAAATAGGCATCGCGGTAGCGGCTTTCACTTGACGCATGGCGAGGTGGGTATGCATATCTTTTACATTGTTGAGCCGCTGTAACTGACGCGTAAATGCTTCGTACCCTGATAAATTGGCACTAACGACTTCCAGCAAGTAATCATACGCACCTGAAACCACATGGCAGCTGATCACCTCCTCCATCTCTTTGATTGCCTCTTCAAAACTATCAATGGAAGCGGCTTGATGATTATTCAGGCTAACTTCAACAAAAACCGTCATCCCAACCCCGACAGCTTGCCGGCTTAAGCGAGCTTGATAGCCATCAATGATCCCGCTCTCCTCTAATCGTTTCAAGCGTCTTGCGCAGGGAGAAGGTGATAATCCAACCTTTTCTGCAAGCTCTGCGGTGCTTAAGCGTCCCTCTGTTTGTAATAAGGTCAACATGCGGCGGTCTATTCTATCCATTACTCGATCCTTGATGAAATCCACTAACATTTTGCTAATTTATAGCGGATAAGTGCTAAACCATCTAGCAATAAGGGTGAACTTGCCGGATAAAAGTAAGCCGAACCATAGATAATGGTGAGAAACCATCCATTGATGTGAATGAAATTATGATTTATGGCTACCTCGCGATAGGCACCACACTGTTATTATGGTCCGGCTTTTTCCTCTCTTTAAAGGCAGGGGCGAGCGGCCTATTAACCTCTGCGGATATTGCATTAACGCGCTTTTTACTGCCCGCTTTGTTGCTCTCTCCATTGGTTTGGAGAACTCGACATCAATTGCAAAATGTACCTATGCGTTACTTAATTGGTCTATTTATTGGCTGTGGATTGCCCTATTTACTAGTGACAAGCCATGCGATGCACTACGTTCCGGTTTCTGATGGTAGCGCGCTTGTTCCGGGTGTGCTGCCGCTGTTTGTCTCGGGTATCGCGGTGTTGCTGTTTAAACAGCCGTTAAGTCGCCATCGAGTCGCTGGGCTGACTTTAGTGGTGGCAGGGGTTGGTATTTTCCTCTATTCAAGTGCCACTGATTTTGAGTCAAACCGTTTGACCGGGCATTTGATGTTTTTAACCGGCAGCCTGATGTGGGCGATGTTTACAATTTGTGCGCGGGTAGCAAATTTGCATGCGCTCGTCAGCGCGGGATGGGTTGCTTTACTTTCTACTATTTTATTGGCCGTTCTAATCGCTTTAGGCATCGTCGATAGCTACTTAGCCACACACTCTTTTGCACACTGGCCGTGGAAAGAACTGGCGGGACACACACTGCTGCAAGGTGTCGGGGCGGGGCTCATTGCAGCATTTACCTATTTATATGCAGTTTCAACACTCGGCGCAGAACGCTCCGCTGCCTTTGGCTCTGCAACACCAGTCGTGGCAACCTTGTTAGCGATTCCCGTTTTTGGTGAGATGCCAACGCCTTTGACTTGGATCGGATTAGGGTTGATAAGCTTAGGTAGCTTGGTTGCCAGTAATGTTTTAATGAAACACGATCATTCGCAACATTACCGGCCCCCAACGCATCAAAAACGAAGCGCTAAGCGCTCATATCAGCGATAGCAAATCTCAGCCCAACGAGCCAAACCAGCAGTCACTGAACCAAAGTAGTTACCGCTGACAACGGGTACGTGGGGCAGTTGCTGCTCTACCGCTTGGCGTAATATTGGAGAACGAGCAGATCCGCCCGTCATAAAGATAACATCCGGCTTTACGCCACCTTGTTCAACCGCTTCTTTGACCAATTCCACCATTTTCGCTTTAGGGGATTCAATGGCGTCGATCATTTGCTCACGCTCAATTTGCACTTCGATCTGCTCAGAAAGAAGATCGAGCACCACCTGACATTGCGTAAGATCAGATAGAGCAATTTTTGCCTCTTCTGCACGGCGTACAATTTGATAGCCGAGCGTTTCAAAATAGACTTTCAGCAAACGCGCCAACTTTTCTGGTTGCTGCGCCTCTTTGTGTAGCAATTTCAATGCTGCCAAGTTTTGCTGAGCATAGAAGTCACGTTGCGCTTCCACGTTGTTAATTGCAATCGGGTTCCAAAACTGCGTGATCGGCATATCAATGCCAGAAATGGCTTTACTTCCTAATCCAAAAGAAGACATCAACTGTTTGAAAGCAATATAGATATCAAGATCATTGCCTCCGACCCGTTGGCCACTATGCGCAAGCAAACTCGCGGTGCGGTCGTCACGCCCTCGCCAACTCGGCCCCATTTTTAGCAATGAACAGTCGGTGGTTCCACCACCGATATCAACCACAAGTACGGTTTGATCTTGCACCAGAGTCGCTTCATATTCTAAGCCCGCCGCAACGGGTTCAAACTGAAAACTGATGTGCTGAAAACCGGCGCGTTTCGCCGCACGTTGTAAAATAGATTCCGCTTGTCGATTGGCCTCTTCACCACCTCGGCCATGAAAGTTAATAGGACGACCAATCACAGTATCTTGGATAGTGCGCTGAAGGTGCTGCTCTGCATTGTGCTTAATATTGACCATCATGGCGCACACCAAGTCTTCGAAAAAACTGACCTGCACATCACGTAAACCTGCCGCGCCTAGAAATGATTTAGGGGATTTAACGTAATAAATATCGCGCGGATCCTGCAGATAAAGATCGAGCGCCGCTTGGCCAAAGGCAATGTCTTGCGCGGCAAGTTCAATACTCTCTTCTCTATTCACATTGATCGCGCGGCGAAGTACTTGCTCACCAATTTTATCGCTTGGCGTAATATTATGATGACGGAACAGATGCTCAGAAATGGACTCTCGCGTCGGGGCGCATATTGTCGAAGGAATGTAGTGGCTTTTACCTTCTATGGGTAACAATGCTGGTTGCCCATCTTGCATCATTGCGACAGAACAGTTCGCCGTTCCATAGTCAAAACCAATAAACATCGCTACCTCCTAGCATCAGAAAAAGGCCAGCGATCCTACCTTATGATTTTCACAAATACTATCCCCAAGCTACTTGGAATGTCTGGCGAGAAAAGACATGGATTGGTTTACACAAACCAAGAGACGAAAAAAGACAGCAGCAGGCAGCCCACATAAGCCATTTTAATCACCTTGATATGTCGATAGTGGATAAGACAAGGTGACAAGATAAACAACGGAATCAGGACAAAAATGGGGTTCATAC
>NZ_CAWNTB010000006.1:0-12617 GCF_963877065.1 Vibrio sp. V01_P9A10T6 | reverse complement strand
CCGTCACCCAGTATTTGTGCCAGCTTGAGTGCGGTTTTATAGGTTTCGATCGCCGCCGTGATTTGATTACGTGACTCTTGCAACTTAGAGATGTCGAGTAAGCTAACCAACTGGCTATAAGACATTTTACGTTGCTTGAAGTAACTGTAGGAATTTTCAAGTAACAGCTGTGAACGATCAAAATCTTGTAGCTGAACCAGTATTTGACCTAGGCCATGAGATATTCTCTCCATTAACTCTTTGTTATCAATGGATTTTGCTGTATCAATTGAGGTCATTATTGCGGCGTACGATTTTTTAAACTCGCCTTGCTCTTGGTAATAGAGACTTTTAGCTAGTAATACTTCTGATTCGATTTGTGCATTGTGATCGTTGCCTGCTTCAACTAACAGTGCGTCAAGTTTCGGCAACACGTCGACTTTTTGGTGCCGTAAAGCTTGAATCTCTCTTAGTTTGAGAGTGAGCGTTTCAACGTTGGTGTGTTCTGTTCGCTTTAATCCTAATTGTGCCGCTTCTAAGCTCCTATCATATTCCTCTAGTAGCCCATACACAGTTGCTTTGGCTAAATAGTAACGTACAACGAGAGCGGAAGGCTGTGACAATATGATGTAGTCTTCTTCTAGTTCACTAATTTGTGCTTTTGCCTTGATCGGTAGTGAATAGGTGATCTGCTCAATGCCCTCCAATGCTTGGAGAAATTTATCTTTAGGATCCATAGCCGCATAGGCATTGATTACACTGAAACCTAATGCGATGAAAGTCCACAGTGTGACTTTAATACTAGAGTTCACGAGTTGAGGATCTCCTTATCAGCTGAGCGATGTTTCAACTAAGTCTTAATAGTCAAATATATCAATTAGTTTGATGATCTAGTATTAACTTTAGTCTAATTTTTGGCATGGCTTACTACTTAAATGGTGCTAATTTCGAGTTAATGAGATGCTATATGGCTCATGGATTAATACTTGCTAAATTTAGTCGAATCGAGCTGATAAATTAGTTACTGATATTTCCTTTAAACCCGCCCATGGTCTACATACCATTCCTACATCATCCTAATGTTGGTAATTCATTGTTTTTAAAAGCTTATTAACCTTGAAGTAGTGAGCTTGTCTAAAAATCGCTATGTGTCATGCTCGCTATTGGATGTTAATTCTTATTTTTGTGATTATTTAAGTATTAAATTTTATATTGCTAGTCACATACAGATATAACATTCATTTTTACTTGAATGTGCACTATTAGTGCGTATCCTTAATGTAAATTAATTGTTAATTTAATGTGTCCAATCATTTAATTAAGGAGCTGGTGATGTTAGCTGTACACGAAAACACTTTACAGATTACGCAATTAAGTCAAAAAGCGATTCAACAACTTGCTCCCTCCTTTGCGCAATTACCACATACGGAGCATGCTGATGGTCAGTATCGTTTACGGCGCTACTCTGTGGTTCAATTTAACAAAGGGAAAGTCGAGGCGTTGGACAAGCATGACTTTATGCAAACCGATCAAATCAATCATTTTCAAGGCAACATTAAGCGTCATTTCGATCCTATTTTACCCTCTACGTTACAAAGTGAGGGGATGAGAGAAGTGTGCGAGGTGTTTGTGAGTACGAATGGTCTGCCTAATGGGCAAGAGATTGAAATCCATCAGATCCGAATTGCTGCTGTGTTTGATGAGACGCAAGTCGCGCCAGAAGGTGTCCATCAAGACGGTTTTGATCATATTGCGTTGGTGGGGGTGAATCGCCACAACATCGTCGGCGGTGAAATTATGCTGTATCAAGACTGCCATGAAGCCCCTTTCTTTCGGAAAGTGTTAGAAAATGGTGAGATTGCGATGCTCGCGGACAGTAAGTTATGGCATAACGCTTGCCCTATTCGCTCGATTGAGCATGGGCAAGAAGGTCATATGGATGTTTTTGTGTTAACCGCTAAGGATGGCCGAAATGATCTTCACTCCTGAAAAAGTGCGTACGCAGTTTAGTGCTTTGTCGCAAAAATATCATGGTAAGTCAGTAAGTTTCTTAGATGGTCCAGGTGGCTCGCAAGTACCTAAGTCGGTAATAGAAAAAATGAGTGAATATCTGGGCCATTTTAACTCTAATTTGGGCGGACACTATTTTTCAAGCCAAATCACCACTGATTTAATGCAGCAGGCTCGTGAGTCGGTGCAAGCGTTTCTGAACGCTGAGTCATCAGGAAATATTGTATTTGGCGCGAATATGACCTCGTTGACTTTTCAGCTAAGTCGAGCCATTAGCCGAGATTGGCAAGCGGGCGATGAAGTGATTGTTACTGCGCTTGACCATTACTCCAATGTCTCCAGTTGGCAGCAAGCGGCGCAGGATAAACACGTTACAGTGCGCCAGGTAAAGGTGAACCAACAAGATTGTACTTTGGATATTGAGTACCTACTGTCATTGCTCAATCCTAAAACAAAGCTGGTCGCGGTCACTTATGCTTCGAATACCACAGGATCTATTGTCGATGTTAAACGCATTGTGGATGCGGCGCATCAAGTCGGCGCGATGGTGTATGTGGATGCCGTTCACTATGCTCCGCACCATTTGATTGATGTACAAGAATTAGGCTGTGATTTTTTAACCTGTTCGGCATATAAGTTTTTTGGTCCACACGTTGGTATCGCTTATATCGCTTCGCAGTGGTTACATGCACTTAAACCCTACAAAGTTGAACCTGCAACCAATATTGGTCCGGGACGTTTTGAAACGGGTACGCAGAGTTTTGAAGGTTTGGCAGGCGTGATTGCTGCAGTGGAATATTTGGCGCAATGGGGAGACGCGAGTGGCTCGTTAAGAGAGCGTTTGATCGATAGTTTCATTCAATACAACCAGCATGAACGCCAATTAAGTGAGTATTTTCTGTATAAACTTAAAGGATTGAGTTCGGCTAAGCTCTATGGCCTGACCAAGGCTAACAGTGAACTACGTACACCGACCTTTGCCATTCGCTTAGCTAATCACCACCCAGAATTTGTGGCCAAAACATTGGGCGAGCATAATATTTGTGTGTGGAATGGGCATTTCTATGCGCTTGGTTTAGTGCGTCAGTTAGATCTTGAAAACAGTGGTGGAGTTGTCCGTATCGGTTTTATGCACTACAACACGCGCAGTGAAATTGACGCTTTGTTTGATGTCTTATCCACACTGTAACTAAAGTGGCCCAGAAATTTGTCGAAGGAAAGGTTTCTGGGGCGCAGTGCCTCTTTTAGCTTTCATCTTCGGTTGGCTCTAAGGGTAGCTCTTCGATCACAATTGGCTCTTTGGGACCTAAAAATTTAGGTTGAGTATTCGTGATATAGAGATCTAAAAATGCTTTCGTACGAGCAAAGACCTCACGCAGCCTCACTTTAAAACCAGAACGAGTTGTTGGCCCTGCAACCGCTAAACACTGAGCATTAATGTTATGGTAGTTGGCAATAAAGAGTGCTCGCTCACAATGAAATTGTTGAGAGATGATCAAAAAATTGTCGGTTTCGAAAATACGTTTTGCGCGAACAATGGAGTCCAAAGTACGAAATCCTGCATAATCTAAGTAAATATTCTCACTTGGGATTCCAGCGCGCAGCAGATCGCGTTTCATCGTCCACGGTTCATTGTACGAACGGTGAGCATTATCACCACTGAGTAAAAACCCTTTTACCTTGCCTTGTTAATACAAAGCGATCGCGGCTTCAATTCGGTGGGTATAGTAGTCATTGAGCGTTTTACCCAAGTACTTACTGGTTCCAAGTACAACAGCGACTTGGAATTGACCGACTTGATTTTGCTCGGTGACGATTTGTTTTTCGGCCTGCCAACTGACCCAGCGATCAATGCCAAGCACAAAAAGGCTTGAAATGAACAACAGTACAGACACGTAGCGAAGCAGCGTGTGAACCCGCTTTTTCCAAACAGGGCGAGAGTGATTTGAAGATGAAAATTTTAACACTAAATTTGACGGTTCCTTTGTGCCCAGATCCCGATAGCAATAAAGCAGAGCATAATAATGCTAAACATCATGCCTGATTCTAACTGCGAAAGTGTCCGAGCAAGGTAAGGGCTCGCTTTGATGATCACCAAACCGTAGCCGAAAGCGTTAATCAATATAAACGTAAATGTGCGAACGACAAAGTGTTGGTTGCGCATTAGCTTGCGCATCGCGGCGTTAATCTCTCCACCGAGCATCACGAGCAAACAAGCGATCAATGCAGTTGATATCTCCGTTAAATACGGTGATAAGTAATGCCCTGCGGGCGTTAAAAAGTTCATCATATTGACTCACAGAAAAAGCCCCTAAACATCAGCCGAAGCTTAGGGGACAGCAGAGTAGGAGCTTAGAAAGCAGTGCGTTTGTAGCGGCGGTATACTGGCTGCCAAAAATGCTGCTCAATGGCGGTTTCTAACACATCATCTGGGATCTCTAGTGCAACGCCTTGCTCAATTGCTTTTTTCGCTACCGCAAACGCAATTTTCTTGGAAACGGAGTGAATGGCTTCCAGTGGTGGAAGTAACGCACCATGCCCATTAAGTGCCAGAGGTGAACAGTTGGCGAGTGCGCGGCTTGATTCCATCAGCATCTCATCAGTAACTCGATGCGCATTGACCGCCAGTACGCCTAAGCCGATACCAGGGAAAATATAGCTATTGTTGCATTGTGCAATTGGGTAGGTTTTACCGTTATGCAACACAGGATCGAACGGGCTGCCTGTGGCGACGAGTGCTTCACCGTTGGTCCAACGGATAATGTCATTGGGCGTCGCTTCAACACGGCTGGTTGGGTTCGATAGTGGGAAAATAATCGGGCGTGGGCAGTGTTTGTGCATCTCAGTGATAATCTCTTCACTGAATAATCCCGGAGCCCCAGAAACACCGACCAACACCGTTGGTTTGCCATTTTTCATTACTTCCAATAATGAGAAACCATTACCTTCTGTGTTCCAATCATGTGTGTCTTTGTTTTTTTGCACGAGGCGCTGTTGGAAATCAAGTAGGTTAGGCATTCCTTCTTGCAGCAGGCCCCAGCGGTCAACCATATAGACTTGAGAACGAGCTTGAGCATCTGAAATACCTTCTGACACCATTTGCGCGATGATTGCTTCGGCAATACCACAGCCTGCAGAGCCCGCACCAAGAAAAGCGATACGTTGCTCGGAGAGTTGACTGCCCGCGGCTTTGCATGCGGCCAATAGCGAACCTACAGTCACCGCCGCAGTGCCTTGAATGTCATCGTTAAAACAACAAATACGGTTTTTATAACGCTCTAATAGTGGCATTGCGTTCTTTTGTGCAAAATCTTCAAATTGGATAAGTGCATCAGGCCAGCGACGTTGCACCGCTTGGATGAACTCTTCTACAAATGCATCATATTCGGCCCCGGTAATCCGAGGGTGACGCCAGCCCATGTACATCGGGTCAGCCAAGCGCTGTGGGTTATTGGTTCCAACATCGAGCACGACCGGTAAAGTATAAGCAGGGCTAATACCACCACATGCGGTATAAAGTGCCAGTTTGCCGATAGGAATACCCATGCCGCCAATTCCTTGGTCGCCCAAGCCGAGAATGCGTTCACCATCGGTCACTACGATAACTTTTACGTTATGGTTCGCTGCATTATTGAGTAAGTCATCGATGCGATCTCGATTCGGAAAGGAAATGAACAGACCGCGGCCGCGACGATAAATATTTGAAAAGTTTTCACACGCGGCACCCACCGTTGGTGTGTAGATGATGGGCATCATCTCAGTGATGTGGTTTTGTACTAAACGATAGAATAAGGTTTCGTTAGTATCTTGAATATTACGCAGATAGATATGCTTATCCATATCACTTTCAAAGCTGCAGTATTGTTGGTATGCGCGAACAACTTGTTCTTGTATCGTTTCCGTCGTTTCAGGAAGCAGGCCTTCTAAGTTGAAGGAACTGCGCTCTTCAGCACAAAATGCACTGCCTTTATTGAGCAAAGGCGTGCTGAGTAGAGCGGGGCCCGCATAGGGAATATAAAGAGGGCGTTTATCATTATTCATTGTCGGCCTATTTTAGGGTAGAAGGGAACTCAAAAATGATAACGGTTTACTCATGAGATTGTAAATAGACGAGCGGCGACACATGGCACAGAATACTGAAGAATGCCGATAAAAACGGTAGAATTCTCCGTGTTAATTGCTGAGGGCATCAATGTACACATGTTTGTCTATTGGTCTCCTTAAGCAGAGATTTCAAAAGTAGTGTTGAGCGATGATCACTTTAAGTGATAAAGCGACTTTTTGTTCACGGTTTGAAATATTAATCAATCAGACACATATGTCAGTAAGTCTGTTTATGCCTTGTTACAAACCTGGTTTTGATATAGCCAATCCATTCGGTTTTAAGGCATAAAAGACTGTTTTTTTATATCCTATTGCTATATGAACAATCATGGATGATATTGAGTACAGTGTGCTGCCAATTTGTCGGGGGACAAAATGAATACACAAGAAAGGAGACGGGTGGTGTTTGATTACACTACATTTCTTGGCGCGTCATGTAATAAGAAATGGACATTCCTCGAAGCCATGACGTCATTTGCACCGATTTTTGGTACGGTATGGAAAGACAGCATTAAAGAATTATCAAGCCCAGAGGATCGCCTATGGGAAATGGCGTTGAAGTCGTTATCAACACGCCGTAGTGATGAAGCGAATTTAATTTCACTGGTGAGATTGGCGAAATTAGAGGGGATTGAAGAGCTAAAATTAGTAATGCCGTATGCGTTGGATTCTGAACAGATCCAATTGATTCAAAATAAAAGCCAATCTTTGATAAAAAATACAAAACCAGACGAATTTATTATCACCCTGTAAGGGGATAAACCGATAACGGGGCATATTTAATGTCCCGTTATTGTTGAGTACTAGTCAATCAAGCCATATTGAGAACGCAGGATCGTAATGATCTCTTGCTTTGGGTTTTGGCTTAATACGATCGGTTGGCCAACAATTTTCTCTGCAATCGCAAGATAGGTGTTGGAAATATCCATCAATGCAGCCAAAGGCAGCGCATTATCACGTGCAAGCGCTTCTCGCTCAGCCATCCGTTCTTTGTTGAGTAAAATATCTGGGTCAGGGAAGTAGTTGAGCAAGAATTGACGAAAACCCTCTTTCGAATTTTCCACAATACGTCCTTGCTGATAGGAAGCACTGTCCCAGATGCGAGAAGAGTCCGGCGTACCCACTTCATCCATATAAATGAGTTTCTCAACGCCGTTGGCATCAGTGACATAACCAAACTCAAACTTGGTATCGACGAAAATTTGCTCTACTTGGCAGAGTGCATGGCTAATGACGCTGAAGCCTTCTTTTAATAGCTTTTCGTACAAGGCAATATCTTCGACACGACTGAAGTTAAAAGCGGCAAAATTCTCTTCAATATTATGACGTGAGATATTGACATCATCGGCTTCTGGAACACCGGGAATGCCTTTTAAGATGCCTTTGGTTGATGGTGTAATGAGCAGTTCTGGCAGTTTTTTATCTTTCTGCAAGCTTTCTGGTAATTGAATACCACAAAAATCTCGTTCACCTTTTTCGTAAGCACGCCACATTGAACCGGTAATATACTGGCGACAAATCGCTTCAATTTTGATTGGCTTGGCTTTTTGCACAATCCATACAAAAGGATGGGGAATATCTAAAATATGGCTATCGGCTAACCCGCTCTCTTGAAATAGCTTAAACCAGTGGTTTGAAATCGCGTTCAATGCCGCGCCCTTACCCGGTACACCTTTGATGCCACCTTCGGCATGCCAGATACAATCAAAAGCAGAAATACGGTCACTGATTACCATAATGGCTAAAGGTGCATCAGGAGCAACGTTGTAACCTTTTTCTTTGATCAAACGTTGGCTATCTTCTGGAGTTAGCCAATAAACAGAGCGAACTTTGCCGCTATGAACAGGTTGGTGGGTGCGAATTGGGAGGTCGTCATTGACGGCAAGGATTTGATCAGCAAGGCTCATTTAGACATTCCTATCTTTTTCAAACGTCATACAGAGAAGATATCGCTTAGCTCAACGCTAGTAAGGATATCGATAAACTGTGCGCATCATACCAGAACTATTTTCTGCTGCCAGATAAAAAGCAAACGATTGCCTTTTGTTTGAAAAATTAAGCAGTGGTGAGTTGAATTCAGGAGAAAAGATGCAGTTCTGAGTCGATAAAGCGGCAAACATTGAGATAAAAGCGAAGTAAATAGAGGGGCGATGGCTCGCCAAAAGCCACACATGTGACTTTGGGCGAGTAGCACTGAGGATTATTAGGTTTAGCTGAGTAAAATTAAAATAGTTCCTGTCAGTGTCATCAGTATATTGGCGATAGCGTAGGTGCCAGCATAACCCAATGCGGGAATGGTCGATTTTGCGTAGTCGTTAACGATATCCATCGCTGGTGCGCAGGTTCGTGCACCGATAATCGCACCAAATAGAAGCGCGCGGTTCATTTTCAAAATGTACGCACCAACCAAATAGGCAAAGACGACTGGCACCACGCTGACTAAAAATGCAAGGCCGATCACTTGTACGCCCACTTCTGAGAGGTGCTGGAACATTTTTCCGCCAGCACTTAAGCCAATGCCTACCATAAAGAACATCAAACCTAGGTCTTTCACCATATTTAATGCCCCTTGCGGTACATAGCCGAAAGTGGGGTGGTTGGCTCGTAAAAAACCAAGCATAATGCCAGAAAGCAGTAGCCCAACCGCGTTGCCTAAACCGAAGGAGACTTGTCCAAAGGTCATGGTGATCAAACCAAACAAAATGCCGAGAATAAAGAAGCTACAAAAAGCGAGCAAATCGGCCATTTGGCTATGGATAGAGATGAAACCGATTTTATCGGCCAAGCCTTGAACACGGCTTTTTTCACCACTGACTTGCAGTACATCGCCTTTGGCAAGCACAATGTCTAAGTCCATTGGCATTTCAATTTGTGCGCGTATCACTCGGTTCAGGAAACAACCATATTCGGATAAATTCAGATCCGATAGGCGTTTACCGGCAATACTGTCACTTTTTACGACGATTTCCTCTTCAGAGATGCGCAAATCAAGTAAGTTGCGATCAAACACCTCTTTGCCATTTCGAAAGCTAGGGTCTAGCCTTGCATGGCTGTCAGGGAAGCCAACCAGTGCAATTTCATCCCCTTCTTGCAAGATGGCGTCACCGTCAGGATGTGCAAGAATACCATTCCGTCGAATGCGTTCAATATAACAACCGGTTTGGCGATAAATACCAAGCTCACGTAAATTGCGCCCATCAATCCAGTTGATCAACTCTTGACCAACACGATAGGCACGGATGATGGGTAAATAGACTTTGCGTTGACCGCTACCACCTAATCCACGTTCTTGAGCAATCTGCTGAGCAGAATCTGAGAGGTTTTGTTTTTGCAGCTTAGGCAATAACTTGGCAAACATGATCATACTGATAAGACCAATTAAATAAGCCATCGCATAACCCACCGAAACATTATCTAAAATAAGGGATAAATCCATATTTCTTGGAATGGTGGCTAGCCCGGAGTTTAACGCATCTTGTGCGCCTACTAATACGGGGGTGGAGGTTAATGCGCCTGCCATCATACCAGCAGCTAAGCCAAAATCGAGGCCGAGATAATAACTGCCAAAATAGGTGATCCAAGTGGCGGTAATGAGCACCACTAAACTTAAGATGAGATAATGTTTTCCGTCACGGAAAAATATGCCAAAAAAGTTAGGGCCAGCTTCAATGCCGACACAATAGATGAACAGCATGAAACCTATGGTTAAGGCTTCAGCATTGAAGGAAAAACCAAGGTGCCCCATGATGAGTGATGTAATTAACACCCCAATAGAGTTGCCCAGTTGTAAGCTACCAAAACGAATTTTGCCAAAACCAAGGCCAATCGCTAAGACAACAAAAATAAGAAGAATAGGGTTCTGATCAAGCAAAAGTACGACGTCGATATTCACGGCTCAACTCGTTATGTGTGCCAAGTGGGGTAGGTAAAGTGTGGGAATTGTATCTGAATATTGCAAAAAGATAAGTGAAATTTGTGACAATTGACATTTCATTGACCTAATTTGAGAGAAAGAGCCATTTATCTATAAATAGCAAAAACCCGCTAAAAATCAGCGGGTTTTTATGTTTCTTGGTTTTATTCGTCGAATAAGCCTAAATGTTCTTTCGCATAAGCTTCGAAATCAGTGCAACCACCGATGTGTTCTTGATCAATAAAGATTTGTGGCACAGTTTCAACCGGTTTACCCACTGTCTTTTCTAAATCAGCTTTGCTGATGCCTTCCGCGTGAATATCGACATAACGATAGTTAAAATCATCGCGTTTTAATTTCAATGTTTCAGCGTGTTCTTTTGCGCGAACACAGTAGGGGCAACCAGGGCGGCCAAAAATAACAACGAACATAGCTTTCTCCTTCATTCTTGTTGCATGCAACTATGCCCGATTCAAGGTCGGAAATAAAGTGGCATTCACCAGTTACTTCAATAGGTAAAAGCTATTGCTTATTCCTTAATCGAAGCAAGCTTACCTCTCGATGGTGTTGGGAATAGATCAACAATGGCTTGGCTGTGATATGCCGCATAAACTTGTGTTTTTTATGTGGTTATTTGCTCCACATTGCACTGCATCAAAAAATTTTTTTAACGATAGGTGCACTCTAAACAGAGCTAATCTAGATGAGAGAAAAGGGAGTTATTCATGTTCCAATTTATGACGGCGACGCGGATCATTTTTGGAGAAGGAGCGTTATTGAATTCACTTTCTGTTCTCAACCAATATGGTTATAGCGTACTGCTGGTTTCGGGAAAAGAACAACAACGAGCTTCCCCTATTGTTCAATACCTGAAAATGCAGAATATGCGCTATCAGCATGTAGCTATTGTTGGTGAACCTAATATTACCATGGTGGAGGAAACGGCCATTTTAGGCCGACGTTTTCAACCGGACATGGTCGTTGCTATTGGTGGCGGTAGTGTGATTGATATGGGCAAGGCACTCGCGGCAATCATTCCTAACCAAGGTAACGTTTATGATTATGTGGAAGTGGTTGGCCGAAATGTGCCGTTAAAGACAAAACCGCTGCCATTTATTGCTATTCCAACCACAGCCAGTACGGGATCCGAAGTCACGCGTAATGCCGTGTTGAAATCGGGACAAGACAAAGTAAAAGTAAGCTTGCGCAGCCCAGATATGCTGGCAGATGTTGCGATTGTTGACCCCACGTTGACCTATGGTACCGACAGTTACACATCTGGCAGAGGCGCAATGGATGCTTTTACGCATTTAATGGAAGCCTATGTGTGTGGTGAACCCAATCCACTCACCGATATGGTGTGTGAAGAGGGGCTGCGCAAACTCAGCCGTTCTATATTGCCAGCGTGCCGAAAAGATGATCATAAAGCGCGAGCGGATCTCTCTTTTGCAGCAATGCTTGGAGGAATGGCAATTACCAATGCAAAGCTTGGTGCGGCACATGGCTTGGCATCGGCATTGGGAGGGAAACTTGATGCTCCACATAGCGTGATCACGGCGCGTTTGGCCCCTCATGTTATGCGAGAAAACATTCGAGCAGCGCAAAAAGCAGGGCGAAATGATGTACTTACACGTTATAAAAAAATAGCTCAAATTGTGACTGGCAGAACAAATGTTCACGTTGAAGATAGCGTGCTGTGGGTGAAAATGATGTTAGATAAGTTGCAACTGCCTAAACTCAACCAGTTTGGTGTGTGCAATACGTCGTTTGAGCGCGTGGCGTTAGATGCTTTAAAGTCGGTCGCGATTAAAGGTAACCCTTTGCCTTTAACACAAGAAAGGTTAATCCATATATTAAATCAAGTTTGCGAGTGCCAAGGTGAGTGTGAGGAGTGGCAACCGAATTCATCCAATCAGGTAGAAGTTAGGCATGATCCAGTCGCGCCTGAAAGTAGCAAGCAAAGTTGATAAAAAAACGGAGCAATTGAGCTCCGTTTTAACGATTATTTTAGGATCGCGATTATCTTAGAACTGTGACAGCTTATCGTAGCGCGAGTCTTTTAGTACATCCTTGACGCGTTTAAGATTTTCACGAAAACCAGAGCCACGGCGCAGGGTGAAACCAGTAGCCAGTACATCAATTACCGTCATTTGCACCACACGGCTTGCCATGGGCATATAGACGTCAGTATCTTCAGGTACGTCAAGAGAGATCGACAACGAGCTTGCTTTGTCCAGCGGTGAATCTTTTGCCGTAATCGCAATGACAGTCGCACCATTTTCGCGCGCAAGATTGGCGATTTCCACTTGGCTTTTAGTACGACCTGTATGCGAAATCAAAACAATTACGTCATTATCGGTACAGTTGATACAACTCATGCGTTGCATCACGATATCTTCAAAACAAGTGATCGGAATGTTAAAGCGAATAAATTTGTTTTGGGCATCTTTTGCTACAGCAGAAGAGGCTCCTAAACCGAAGAAAGAGATCCGTTTTGCTTGTGTGAGTAAGTCAACTGCACGGTTAATTTGCATTGGATCCAAGCTGTTTTTAGCCACATCCAAACACGCCATAGTCGATTCGAAAATCTTATGGGTGTAGGCGTCTGGGC
>NZ_CAWNTB010000005.1:0-12629 GCF_963877065.1 Vibrio sp. V01_P9A10T6 | reverse complement strand
TGGCTATTCAGCGCAATGTTATCGGTAAAGGCATACTCAAAACCCCCAAACAAGCTTGAAGAAAAACCATATTTATCTTTAGCCCAGTCAACATCCGTATAAGAACCACCGATACCTAGGCCTATATAAGCGGTCAATTGTTGGCTTGTCGGATAATAAATGCTGCTTTGAAAGTGGAGATAATGGATGTTGGCATCCGCGTTAATGGTTTCAACAGAGGTGTTTTGAGTGGCATAAAACAGACCAATTCGGCCTTTTTCGTAATCAGTTTCTATAGCGAGGCCATAACCAGAGGAAGCTTTTAAATCGTATTCATTGCTGGTTTGATCCTCGACTTCCCCCCCAATGATATACCCAAAAAAGGGAGAAACGATGACTTGCGCTTGTGCATAGGGAGTAGATAAAGCTCCTATGATAAGAATGATTTTATTGTATTGATGCATAATTATTAACCTAAGCCACTTTTTAACGATTAGGTTATTGTGATGGTAACTCCATAATTGTGCACGAAAAACCAACGATTCTTGAAGATACTTCACACTGATGTTATTACTTTGTTATCTGATAGGAGGTGGCTATGGAACTTGATCTAAAATACGCATTAGTGATTACTGCAACGGTCTTTACTATTCTCGTCGGTTTTGGTTTGATCGCTATCAGCCATTAATCAACGAGGGTTCTGCTGATGAACACTAGTGGAACTATCTCTGATAAAGAGACGAGAGCGGATTTAGATCGGCTCTCGAAGTACATTGGAGGAAAAAATGCATTGGTTACCCAAGGTGGTGGCCAAAGAGGTATTTTTACCGCAGGTGTGTTAGATGCGTTCCTTCTTTCCAATTTTGACCCCTTTGATGAATTTTATGGCACCTCTGCAGGTGCATTGAATTTGTGCGCTTACCTATGCCGTCAACATGGGTTAGGTAAGGCTTTTATTTTAGAACTCACCACGGATGCTAATTTTTTTAATCTATTTAGCTACGTTCGGCGTAAGCAGTTCATGAACTTGGATTGGGCTTTAGATCGCATATCGGAATTTCCTTATCGGTTGGATGTCGATATGGGAGCCCAAGTCCTTGCGAACAGAAAAGCTTATGCTGCTGTTACCTCAGCACACTCACTCCACGACCATTATTTCCCGATATTAGAAAGTAACTGGCGAGAGGTGTTGATTGCCACCTGTGCGATTCCCCGCTTATATCCGCATGAAGTCAAGCTGGGTGATGACCTATATATTGATGGTGGAGTATCGGCATCAATTCCAGTTCAGGAGGCATGGCGTAGAGGTGCCCGTTTTGTCGCGGTAATCCGCACTGAATGCCCTGATGTCGACGCGGTAGAGAGTGGGTTACCGATGAAGCCGTTGCCTTCTGCTAAGCCTTACAACGAGGCTCATTGGCTACATGAACCTTTGCAAAATATTCAAGGTCAGTGGCGACAAAAATTGTCTTACTGGAAGCAAGAGTGGAGTGGTCTTCTCCATCAACAAATAGAACGTTCTAAGCTACAAAAACGTGAGCAAATGAATTTGGAGCTACTCAATGGTGGACGCTGGTTATTTGGCGCTGATGATATTTATCGCTTGAGTCATTTAATTGGTGACAAGTTTGATTCGGGGTTAGCGGATATGTTAATGGTGCATTACCAAACTTATTCTCTTACTCAAGAATTTTTGCGTGCGCCGCCGGATGATGTTTACATCCTACAGATTGTGCCCAGCGAACCATTGAGGTCAAGATCTCTCTTAAGCAGTCAAGAAGATCTGCTTTATGATTATGAGCTGGGACTGACGGCGGGTTATCGCTTTATCGACCAATTTAACCAAGCGCAGTCGGCATATCAGTCCCGTATTGCATCATCGGATTATTTTCCCCGCGACCATTAAGTCAACGGGGAGCACGGGTTATTCAAGGACCGGCAGGATACGCATGCAGTTGGTTGACCCTTCGACATCCATAATGTCACCTTGAGTGATGATCACTAAGTCACCGAACTCTAACAATTTTTTCTCCTTAAGCGTATTGAGAGCTGCAACGGCCACATCAAAACCAGTGTCTGCTTTGGTATCAAAATAGACGGGTGTGACTCCCCGATATAGAGCGCAGCGGTTTAAACTTCGTTCATTGGGCGACATAGCAAAGATAGGCAGTACAGAATTTAAGCGTGAGGTCATAAGCGCTGTTCTTCCTGATTCGGTCAGAGTCACCATGGCTTTGATTCCTTCCATGTGATTGGCCGCATAGATAGTGGACATCGCAATGGTCTCTTCAGCAGTCACAAACGAAGTATCGATTCGGTAATTTTGTTGGCTAGCTTCGATCATTTTTTCCGCGCCGACACACACTTCGGCCATCGAACGAACCGTTTCTACTGGGTATTTCCCAGCAGCAGTTTCACCTGAAAGCATCACCGCATCGGTTCCGTCAAGCACCGCATTGGCAACATCCATTACCTCCGCGCGGGTTGGCATTGGGTTCTCTATCATTGACTCCATCATTTGTGTTGCTGTGATCACTACTCTATTGAGTGCCTTAGCGCGGCGGATCAGTTTTTTCTGCACACCAACCAGCTCAGGATCACCAATTTCTACCCCCAAGTCACCACGAGCGACCATGATCACATCGGAGGCCATAATGATGTCATCAATATTGTGATCACTGGCCACGGTTTCTGCCCGTTCCACTTTAGCCACGAGCTTGGCCTCAAGGCCTGCATCACGAGCGAGGCGGCGAGCGTATTTCATATCTTCGCCATTGCGAGGAAATGAAATGGCCAGATATTCAACCTGTATTTCGGCGGCGAGTAGTATGTCTCGTTTGTCTTTTTCGGTCAGCGCTTCCGCCGATAAACCGCCACCCTTTTTGTTGATGCCTTTGTTATTTGAAAGTGGACCACCGACGGTGACTATGGTGTGTATTTTAGCACCATCGACTGCTGTGACGAGTAGTTGTACTCGTCCGTCGTCCAATAGCAGCAAATCATCCTGCTGCACATCTTGTGGTAGTTTTTTGTAGTCAATGCCAACCGAATCTTGGTCACCTTGCCCTGGGGGGAGCTCTGCATCAAGAACAAATCGGTCACCTTCATTTAAGTAGACTTTTCCTTCTTTAAATGTGGAGACCCTAATTTTGGGTCCTTGTAAATCACCAAGTAAAGCGACATGGCGACCCAACTTAGCCGCGATAGCTCTTACTCGTTGCGCTCGCAGTTTATGGTCCTCGGGGCTACCATGTGAAAAATTCATGCGCACAACATTTGCGCCAGCTTTGATAATCGCCTCTAATATCTCGCCTTTGTCTGTTGATGGGCCTAAAGTAGTCACGATTTTTGTTCTTCTTAACACAGCGGTCATTGTGTTCTCCTGATGGGGCGGGAATCTAGATTGAGTATATGCAAGATCTGGCGAAAGAAAGGGAATAAGAGTGAAATTTATCGACAGGTGTCAGATGATTTTTGTCACAAAAAAAGAGGAGTTTCATATTTTTTGAATGTAAACAAATGGCAGTTTATTGGCTAAATACACGAAGATCTAGGTATATCCGTGATGCTTGTCACGGCAATATACTAAAGCGCTTCACAATTACTTCGCAAAGTAAAAAAATTGGCATGTTATTGATTTCTGGAGCTCCCAATGTATATGGCGCAACCAGGCCATATTGATCATATCAAACAGGTCAATGCTGGTCGTGTATATAAACTCATTGACCAAAAAGGTCCCATTTCTCGCATCGATTTATCGAAGGAGAGTGAGCTTGCTCCGGCAAGTATTACCAAAATTACTCGTGAGTTAATTGAAGCTCATTTAATCCATGAAACGACAGTACAAGAAGCGATCAGCCGTGGCCGCCCAGCCGTTGGTTTACAAACCAATAATGAGGGATGGCAATTTTTATCCATGCGTTTAGGGCGTGGTTACCTAATTATTGCCCTGCATGAGTTGGGTGGTGAAGTGTTGATCGACACCAAAATTGAGATCCATGAGCTAGACCAAGATGACGTGCTCGCTAGGTTGCTTTACGAAATTGAAGAGTTTTTTCAAACCTACTCGTCGCAATTGGATCGAGTGACGAGTATCGCAATTACCTTGCCCGGTTTAGTGAATTCAGAGCAAGGGATTGTACTGCAGATGCCTCATTACAATGTGGAAAATCTGGCTCTTGGTCCTGAAATTTATAAGGCGACGGGCCTACCTGTATTTGTGGCGAATGATACCCGAGCTTGGGCACTGGCTGAAAAGTTGTTTGGCCACTCGCAAGGCAATGAAAATTCAGTTCTTATCTCTATTCACCACGGTTTAGGGGCTGGCATTATCCTTGATGGCAGGGTGCTGCAAGGTCGGCACGGGAATATCGGTGAGTTAGGTCATATCCAAATTGATCCGCATGGTAAACGTTGCCATTGTGGCAATATTGGCTGTTTGGAGACAGTCGCCAGTTCGCAAGCCATTCGTGAAGAAGTGGCGCTGCGTATTGCAAACGGTGAGGTTTCATCATTGACTGAGCACAGTGAAATCACTATTGAAGATATCTGTGAGGCCGCAGCAGAGGGTGACCCATTAGCGGTGGATGTGATAGAGAAACTAGGGCGTTATTTAGGGGCCGCAATCGCAATTGTGATCAACCTGTTTAACCCAGAAAAAATTCTTATCGGTGGTGTTATCAACCAAGCTAAGAACGTGCTATACCCTGCATTGCAAAAATGCATCGAAGAGCAGAGCTTACCTGTCTATCATCAAGATCTCGAATTAGTGGAATCACGTTTTTATAAACAGGCAACCATGCCCGGTGCGGCTTTGATTAAACAAGCTCTCTATGATGGACTTTTGCTGATGAAAGTTGTCGAAGGTTAATTTTTTCGCGGTTAGATCATTTATATTTTTTACAATTAACCCATATGGCTATACTGTTATGTGAGTTCACTATAATTTTCGGGATTTCGTATGTCAGGTGTTTTAAATACGGTTGACCAGCGCACCAATCTTGTCGGAGAGAATCGACTTGAGTTGCTTTTATTCAGCTTAAATAGCCGGCAAATTTTTGCGATCAATGTATTTAAGGTGAGGGAAGTGATCAAAGTTCCTCAGTTAACGAAATTGCCCGGTTCTCATCATAATATTACGGGTGTAGCCTCATTGAGGGGAGTGCCAGTTCCTGTCATTGATTTGCGCAGTGCGATCGGTTTTCCTCCATCTCGCTTGGATAGCCAGGAACAGAACCTCATCATCACTGAGTACAATCGAACCATTCAAGGTTTTTTGGTTGGGCAAGTTCGCAATATTATCAATACCGCATGGACTGAAATTCAGCCACCACCGCGTTTAGCTGGCCGGTCTAATTACCTTACCGCTATCACCCATGTTAAAGAGGTCAACAGTAGCCATATTGTTGAAATCATCGATGTTGAAAAAGTGTTAGCTGAGATTATTGATTATGATGTTTCTATCTCAGAAGGCGTTCTTGACCATGATTTGGTTGCGGAGATGGTCGGGCGAAAAATTCTGATTGTGGATGATTCTTCAACGGCTCGTAACCAAATAAAAGGGACGCTCTCACAGCTTGGTTTGGAAATTGTCGAATGCAGAGATGGCTTAGAAGCATTGAATCTTCTGAAGTCGTGGAGCGATGAAGGAAGAGATGTAACGAGTGAGCTTTTACTGATGATCACCGATGCTGAAATGCCAGAAATGGACGGCTATAAACTGACTTCCGAGATCCGTAATGATCCGAGAATGAAATCACTATTTATTACGTTAAACACGTCACTCAGTGGCAGCTTTAATGAAGCCATGGTACAAAAAGTGGGTTGTGATCGTTTTATCTCTAAATTCCAACCCGATTTATTAGTACAAGTGGCACAAGACCGATTACGTGATGTGCTTTCGTAAGATTTTTAGCCATCATTACAATAAAGTCGTCTCTAATGTAATGTGCTGACATGAAATAGTAACGTTCACCTCAAACGACAATGCCTTGCTGATGAGGCAAGGCATTGAAAGATTAAGAAAAAGCTAAGCCATTACTTTTTCGGTTGTGCATCGATACATTGACCATTCACGGCTTGGCTTTCCGGCGCCATTAAATAGAGATAAAGCGGCATGATATCTTTAGGCGTTTTCAACAACTCCACATCTTCAGCGGGATAAGCTTTAGCGCGCATGCCAGTGCGCGTGCCACCGGGATTAATTGCATTCACTCGAATTGATGTGTTGCTTAGCTCATCAGCTAGCACTTGCATCATCCCTTCTGTGGCGAATTTTGACATAGCATAAGTGCCCCAAAAAGCACGACCATCATGGCCTACGGTTGAAGACGTAAATACAATCCGCGCATCTGGAGATTTGTGCAGCAATGGCAGCGCCGCTTGGCTGAGTAAGAATTGCGCTTTGACGTTGACCTGCATGACATCGTCATAAGAATCTTCACCGATCTGATCAAACGGGCTGATCACACCCAAAAGCCCCGCGTTATGCAGCACACCATCTAAGCGACCAAACTGCTCTGCAATGGTATCGATCATATCGAGGTAATGTTGCTTGGTGGCTCCTTTCATGTCCAGCGGAACAATCGCAGGTGTTGCGTAGCCAGCGTTTTCTATCTCATCATAAGTTTGTTCTAACTTTTTCACCGTGCGGCCGAGCAAAATGACGGTTGCGCCGTGGGCTGCATAGCTGATAGCGGCTTGTTTTCCGATACCGTCGCCAGCACCTGTAACTAAAATGACTCTATCTTTGAGGGCATCTGCAGAAACTGAATAATCCACCTTGTGCTTCCTTATTGTTATGATTTGCTTTAAGTCTTCGTGACAAGGTGGTTACAATACACCAAATCAAAACCTATGAGGATTAGGACGTTGGAATTTTTATTGGACTACGGCCTATTTTTGGCCAAGATTGCGACAATCGTCGTCGCTCTTGTTGTGCTATTGGTCATTGTGAAATCAGTGGGCGGAAAAAACAGCGCGCAGAAAGGCGAGCTGGAAGTGGTGAATTTAACCGAGCGTCATAAAGAAATGGTCGAGCAGATGGAACACCATCTGCTCGATGATGCTTTCTTGAAAGCTCGCGATAAAGCAGAAAAGAAAAGCGAAAAAGAGAAAAACAAAGCACGTGACAAAGCGATCAAAAAAGCGGCCAAAGAGGGAGCGCTAGATACCAAACGTGAACCGCATCTCTTTGTCTTGGATTTCAACGGCAGTATTGATGCCAAAGAAGTGAGTTCGCTACGCGAGGAAGTGACCGCCATTCTCGCCGTTGCTCGTCAAGGTGATGAAGTGTTGCTGCGTTTAGAGACTGGCGGTGGCATGGTGCATGGTTATGGGTTGGCTTCTTCGCAGCTCGATCGCATTAAAGCTGCTGGGTTACCCCTAACCATCGCAGTTGATAAAGTGGCCGCCAGTGGTGGTTATATGATGGCGTGTATTGCTGATAAAATTGTGGCCGCTCCTTTTGCGATTGTTGGATCCATTGGCGTTATTGCACAGTTGCCTAATTTCAATAAACTGCTTAAAAAACATGACATTGAATTTGAACAATTGACCGCAGGTGAATACAAACGCACGCTGACTATGTTTGGTGAAAACAGTGATAAAGCGCGCGATAAGTTCAAGCAAGAACTCGAAGAGACTCACGAACTGTTTAAAGATTTTATCCGCGAGCATCGCCCAGCGCTTGACCTTGAGAAAGTGGCCACTGGTGAACACTGGTTTGGGACTCAAGCTCAAGAGCTCGGTTTAGTTGATGAGATCAAAACTTCTGACGACTTAGTGGTTGCTGCGTGTAAAGATAAAACGGTACTGGCAATCCATTATGTGCAGAAGAAAAAACTGACTGATAAATTGGCTGGTGTTGCGGGCGAAGCGGCCGATAGCATGTTGCTGAAATTGATCAGTCGCGGTCAACGGCCAATCGTTTAGGTTAGGCGCGTCTTTCTCGAAGCAGGCAGATTATTTTTCGGAGAGTATTAAGCGGAGAAGTACGTTACTTCTCCGTTTTTTTTGATCTCAGCCATTCACCGATGGCGAGTATCAACCCGGCCAACATGCCTGCTAAATGCGCTTCGATAGCCACGCGTGCATTAATAAGCTCACTGGTGTTACTTGAAGCGCCGAAAATTTGCTCCCAGACAACTTTGACAATAACACCAACCACCAACAGCCAACTGCTGCGACGCCCTTGCAGTGCTTCTTGCAGCGCCAAATAGGCAAACATTCCATGGAGCGCGCCTGAAAGGCCAACATAGACTTGCATACGGCTCAAAAAAAGGCTGACGCCTACCATCAGGCTGGTTTCCAGAAGGCTGATTAACCATTTTTTACTGCTTGGCTGAAACACAAAATGGATAATCCACAGCCCTGCGAGGTTCATACCAAGGTGTGTAAAGTTGGTGTGTGTGAAATTTCCTGTTAGGATCCGCCACCATTGGCCCGCTTCAATGGCAGGCCGATTCCACGCACTGAGGGCGGCCAGTGGCGGCCATTGCAACCCCAAGCAGACCAAGCTGATAGCAAGTAGTGCAAAATAACGATTTTTTTGATGGTTTATGTTTAGTAAGCAAAGGCGAAAGTAATTCACGTTATGTCTCGATACTGTTCTCAATGTGGTAAAGCGCGAAAAGCCTGCATCTGTTCTTTGATCGTACCGCTTTCCTCGTCGGTCGAGCTTATCATTCTTCAACATCCGACAGAAGAACATCGCCCAATGGGCACAGCCCGAATTCTCGATTTATCTTTAGCCAATTGCAGGCGCTTTGTTGCCGAAGATTTTAGCCGGCACACTCAGCTGAATGAGTGCTTAGCTGAGCCGGATGTGCTCAACTATGTACTTTACCCGCATGAGACTGCGCAGCCCGTGTCGGCTATGAATATCAATGCTGATACCAGAAAAGTACGAGTTATTTTACTCGATGGTACTTGGAAGAAAGCGTATAAAATGTGGCAACTCTCGAGCAATTTACATTCGCTACCGTGTTTGCACTTGCCGACCGATCTCAAAGGCAATTATCGCATTCGCAAGGCACCGAGTGAAAACAGCTTATCAACTGTTGAAGCTGGTTTTCATATCTTGTCATTGCTTGAGCCTCGGCAAAATTTTCAACCGCTCCTTGATGCTTTTGATGCGATGGTTGCCTTTCAAATTAGCCAAATGCCAGCTGGGGTTTTTAAGCAAAACTATATCAGCGAGTAACCGCTATATCAGTGAGTAATGATGGCAGAAGCTACCACTCAACCAGCCATTAATAGTGATTATGAGCTGAGAAGAGTTGTTGATGGAGCCTTTGCGCATAGCCATCGGTCATAGCCGAAATATAGTCACAGATAACGCGCATACCATCGTTTTCATTGGTTTGGGCTTGCCACTTACCGCGCGTTGTTTCTGGCAGTAAGCGTTCAGGATCGGCGCTTAGCGCTTCAAATAGATCCATGATGATTTGTTGGCCTTTGTATTCAAAACGCTGCACTTGCGGAATTTGAATCACATATTGGCTCACAAATGATTTCAGTACTTCCAGTGCGGCGGCCATATTGGGTTCTAAATAGGCGTTGAAGGCGAGTAGTTCATTCTCGAAATGCGCATCAACGGCTTGAATATGAATGCTAGTCAGTAGCGCATTAACAATCCCGCCAATCGCATCTTTACGACGGTAATGTTTGCCTGCAAACAGCATTTCACTGATGGAAGCGATGTGTTCTTCAAACCACGCATCGCCGCATTCGGCCAGTTTCGAGGCTGCGGCCTCTTGCCACTGTTGGCGAGTCACCATGCCAAGCACGATGGCATCTTCTAAATCGTGCACGCCGTAGGCAATGTCATCGGCCAGCTCCATGATTGAGCAATCGAGTGATTTAAAGCGAGTCTTGTGATGTTGATAAGGCGTTGCGGGCTGACCACGCATTTGACTGAGTAGAGCTTTATCTTGCGCAGAGAGCGGCTCTGTTACCCAAGAAAAAATCGCGTGATCGCAATCGTATATTCCCTTAGCCGGCGACCACTCTTTAGCTTTCAACTGACGCTGGTGAGCGACTGCATTGGGTTGCTGTACGGCGCGAGTTTGGCTCAGCAGCGCAGGGTATTTTAATAATCCCAGCACAGTGCGGCGTGACAGGTTCATACCATGGTGTTCGGTGTAAGGCTCTAAGCTAGTCACAATACGGAAGGTTTGCGCGTTGCCTTCAAAGCCGCCGTGATCGCGCATCATATAATTGAGCGCCACTTCGCCGCCATGACCATAAGGAGGGTGACCGATATCATGCGCTAGGCATAAGGAATCGATCAAACTATCCGAAGGCAGCAAATCACGAAACTCTGGTTGTTTGAGTTTAATTTGCGCCACTATACCAGTGCCGAGTTGCGCGGCTTCTAAGGAGTGAGTGAGGCGAGTGCGATGGAAATCATTCAAGCTAGTGCCATGTACTTGAGTTTTGGCTTGCAAGCGACGAAATGCTGCCGAGTGAAGAATACGTGCCCGATCGCGTTGGAAAGGGCTGCGGTGATCATCGCGGCGGATTTTATGCTCATCATCTTGGCGTTCAAGCCATTTGGGGTCAATGGATATATCCATGCCATCTCCTGCAGTACATTTATGTTTTTCAAACACTTAACAAGTAACTTAGCGTGAGTTAGCTGATTTCGTCCAGCGTTAATTCGAAACTAGGGGCAAAGGTATTGAGAAAATACTCCATCTCAGGTGTATGGCGATCTCGTAAGGTGACGTCTAAACGTTTTTTGGCCAGCGCATATTCATGGTTGCCCGCGCTGAGTTCTTCTAAGCATTTGAGATAGGCGCAGAGTGAATCTGCCTGTTTGACTATCGCCACATCTTCAGGGTGCGCGGCGTCTGAAACGAGATATGGAGCAAAGTCCTCACGCAGCTCTTCAGGCAACATCGAGAGCAGTTTTTGTTCGGCGGCGGCTTCTATCTTTTTGTATTCTTTCGCAATATCAGGGTTGTAGTATTTAACTGGTGTTGGAAGATCGCCCGTCAACACTTCACTGGTATCGTGGTACATACCTAAAATCGCAATCCGTTCAGGGTTGACCTTGCCGCCAAATTTTTTGTTTTTGATCACGGCTAAAGCGTGAGCGACAAATGCCACTTGTAGGCTGTGTTCTGAGATATTTTCACTGGAGATCGATCGCATTAAAGGCCAGCGTTGAATTAACTTCATTCGGGCTAAGTGAGCAAAAAAGTGACTCTCTTTCATTGCAATAAACATCCTTGCTGTGTCGGGGGCCAAGATAAAAATTGGCGATTCAAAGAAAACGGGCGCACTTTTTAGTATCGAAAAGTGCGCCCGTTTAGCATATGGAAGTTTACGCCAGAATGCTACTGACTGTAGGTCGATAAGAAACGTTCGAAGCGGCCAATGGCAATTTCTAAATCTTCAATATGCGGTAAGGTAACAATGCGGAAGTGGTCCGGTTTTGGCCAGTTAAAGCCCGTTCCTTGAACCAATAGCACTTTCTCTTGTTTTAAGAAGTCGAGCACCATTTTTTGGTCATCTTTAATGCTGTACATTTTCGTGTCGATTTTCGGGAACAGGTACATGGCTCCTTTAGGTTTGACACATGAGACGCCGGGGATCTGGTTGATCAATTCCCACGCGCGGTCGCGCTGTTCGAGCAGTCGGCCGCCGGGTAAAATCAGCTCATTGATACTTTGATAGCCACCTAATGCGGTTTGAATCGCATGCTGCATGGGCACGTTGGCACACAAACGCATTGAGGCAAGCATTTCCAAACCAGCCACATAACCTTTGGCGATGTGTTTTGGCCCGGTAAGGAACATCCAACCACCACGGAACCCGCACACTCGGTACGCTTTTGACAGGCCGTTAAAAGTGACCATTAAAACGTCATCAGCCAGTGTTGAAATGGGCGTATGGGTTGCACCATCGTATAAGATTTTGTCGTAGATTTCGTCGGCGAAAATGATCAATTTATGCTTGCGGGCAATCTCAACAATTTCCAGCAGGAAATCACGGCTATAGACAGCACCTGTTGGGTTGTTGGGGTTGATCAACACAATACCGCGTGTTTTGGGCGTGATTTTACTGTTGATGTCGTTGAGATCAGGATACCAATCGGCTTCTTCATCACACAAGTAATGCACAGCAGTGCCACCGGAGAGGGCGACCGAAGCGGTCCATAATGGATAATCAGGAGCAGGGACAAGCATTTCATCGCCATTATTAAGCAGCGCTTGCATCGCCATCACGATAAGCTCTGAAGCACCATTACCGATGTAAACATCTTCTACATCTAGGCTACGCAGCCCTTTTTTCTGGTAGTGCTGCACCACGGCTTTGCGCGCGGAATAGATCCCCTTTGAGTCGCAATAGCCTTGTGAAGTAGGCAGATTACGGATCACATCAACTAGGATTTCATCTGGGGCGTCAAAGCCAAATGGGGCGGGGTTACCAATGTTTAACTTCAGTATTTTATGCCCCTCTTCCTCCATGCGTTTAGCATGTTTGAGTACAGGACCCCTAATGTCATAGCAGACATTGTCGAGTTTTGACGACATCCCGATATTTTGCATTGTATAATTCCTGAAAAATAAATAATTTCTTTATTAAACTACACTAAATTGATGTTTGATAGAATAAAAATCTGCCACTGTACGCTTTTAGGA
>NZ_CAWNTB010000004.1:0-12637 GCF_963877065.1 Vibrio sp. V01_P9A10T6 | reverse complement strand
AAACATCACACAATCTAAAAACTAACAATCATGAAACATAAGAATTAAACACCAATAAAATTCAGTTTGGCAAGATTAAATATATATTTATGTCATCATTTAACCCAATAGGTAGTTTTATATTTTTAACAATGAGAATTAAACATAAGTTCCTGAAGGTTCAGTTTTTTTTTGTGAACAAGATCTAGATTTGATCTAAAAGCATACGATTTCGTGAACTGCGTATCCTTTAGTGAACTGTGCTAGACTCGGCACTCTGCTATTTAGGTCTGTGTATGCTTACAACAAAAATCCAAAAATCCATTCGGGATAGTTATCAAAACCTGCAATTTCAGCTCGAAAACTTCATTCCTCGTCGAGGACAAAATTATCTTGTTGCTGAGATTGCAAAAACATTGTGTGGTTCATATCACAAGTCCAACCGAATCTTGATTGCTGAAGCGGGTACAGGAATAGGGAAATCGCTCTCCTATTTAATGGCAGCGGTTCCTGTTGCAGTGTTGAATAATAGAAAGGTTGTTGTTTCGACAGCCACAGTGGCACTTCAAGAACAGCTGATCAGCAAAGATTTGCCTTTATTTAGACGCATCACTGATCGTCAATTCTCTTTTATCCTTGCCAAAGGACGTCAACGATACTGTTGCACCGAAAAACTCGCGGCTGCGTGTGGAGTAGATGGCTCACAAATTGCCCTGTTCGAATCAAAGCCACAAAAAAAAGACGTTGAATTATTCATCACCATGTATGAAAAACTGGCTCAAGGAAAATGGAACGGTGATCGCGACTCGTGGCCAAAAGCGATTAAAGATGAGTTATGGCAACTGATTGTTAGTGATAAGCATAGTTGTAATGGTAGCTTTGCTGGCCACAGAGATTGTCCTTTTCAAAAGGCGCGTTCGGAACTGGATAAAGCCGATGTCATTATTGCCAACCACAGCTTGGTCATGGCGGATGCTGACCTTGGCGGTGGTGTCATTCTGCCTGAGCCCGAAAACACCATTTACATTTTTGATGAAGCACACCACTTACCTCATGTAGCACGTGATCACGCTTCAGCGTCAGCAAGCTTGAAAGGCGCAGCTAGTTGGTTAGAAAAACTCAATCAATCCGTAACCAAGTTTTCAAGCTTAGCCGAAGAAAAACGAGTGGCACGTTTTCGTAACGAACTGCAAGAGACACTGCAACAACTTATCCCAAGCTTGAGCCAACTGACAAAGCAGTTTGTACCCGAACAATTTGAAGAAAAGCGATACCGTTTTGAGCATGGAGAACTGCCACAATGGCTTGAAGAAGAGTCTAAAACCCTGAAGCGGCTCTCTCAAAAAGCCAATCAATCCGTCGCTAAAATTGCGGACTTGATTGCTGAACGAGTTAAAGAAGGCGAACTCGCCGCTCGGTTGGCAGAACCAGCACTGACTGAATTAGGCTTTTATATTCAGCGTTTAGAGAACCTTGCCCAAGTATGGTTGCTGATGGCGGAGCCCAAGCGAGAAAAAGGAGCCCCTTTGGCACGTTGGCTTGAAATTCACCCTGAACGTGAAGGTGATTTCATTGTTAACGTTTCACCGCTAGAAATTGGTTGGCAACTTGATCAACAGATCTGGAGCCGCTGCATAGGCGCAATCTTAGTCTCCGCGACGATGCGAGCTCTTAACTCGTTCAGCTACTTTTGCTCGCAAGCAGGGATCAGTGAAAAGGCAGAAGATGGTACACGTTTCCTAGCACTCGCTTCACCGTTTGATTATCAAAATCAGGCCGAGTTACTCATTCCAGCAATGCGTTTTGAACCGCAAGCGAAAGAGTATACTGATTATCTGGTAGAGCGGCTCGCTGAGTTTATTCAGCCAAACAAAGCTAATTTAGTGCTGTTTGCTTCTTACTGGCAAATGCGCGAAGTGGCTGAAAAAATATCAACAGATTTTGTTAAACGAGGCTGGGCGCTGCAAGTCCAAGGTGAAATATCACGCACAGAAATTCTAAATAAACATAAAATGCTAGTGCAGTGTGGTAAAACGAGCGTAATGTTTGGCACCAGTAGCTTTTCGGAAGGGCTAGACTTACCAGGAGAACTTTTGGAGAATCTGGTGATCACAAAAATTCCGTTTGCCGTACCAACCTCTCCAGTTGAGCAAGCTCACGCCGAATACATAGAGAAACGAGGTGGAAACTCTTTTATTCAGATAACCGTTCCTGAAGCCAGCAAAAAGCTGATCCAAGCCGTCGGGAGATTGCTGCGCAAAGAGCGTGATTCTGGTAGAGTCGTGATTCTCGATCGCCGAATCGTTTCAAAACGCTACGGAAAATCATTATTGGACTCGCTTCCTCCATTTAAAAGAACAATAGAATATTAGCTAGGGCTTAACACTACGCCCTTTCATCTCATTACTCAGGGCCGATTTTATTCATGGAATTTGTTGAGCCAACCACTTTGATTGTGTTGGCGCTTGTTGCTTTTATTGCTGGCTTTATCGATGCAGTCGCTGGCGGCGGTGGCATGCTTACTGTACCCGCGTTATTATCAATCGGTCTTCCGCCGCACATCGCACTAGGAACGAATAAGCTAGCGGCAACATTTGCCTCATCAACTGCCGCATTAACCTACTATCAGAAGAAGTTGTTTCAACCAAGTTGCTGGGTCAGAGCTTTCATTGCCACCTTAATTGGCGCAACCATAGGTACTTTTGCTGTCGATGCGATCAGCACCGATTGGCTACAAAAAGTGCTGCCGCTCATTATTCTAGCTGCCGCTATCTATACGATATGGCATAAAACACCACATGCACACCAGAATGTCAGCCCGCCTCCCTGCCCTGTACTTCACAAAAAGCAGTATGCGCAAGGCTTGATACTTGGATTTTATGACGGGCTGGCAGGGCCGGGGACTGGCGCATTTTGGACAGTCAGTTCGATGGCGTTATACCGACTCAACATTTTATTGGCCTCTGGCCTTGCTAAAGCGATGAATTTTACCAGTAATGTAACGTCATTGGTTACCTTTGCCACTTTGGGGCATATTGACTGGGTGCTGGGACTGACTATGGGAGTTTGTTTGATGGCTGGAGCTTTTGTTGGCGCACATTCAGCGATTCGTTTCGGCGCTAAATTTATTCGTCCGGTGTTTGTGAGTGTGGTCAGTGTGCTTGCAATCAAGCTGACTTATGATGCGTGGTTTGCAGGCTTATGAACCATTTTTCTCAATTGAAGTCCTTAATTGAAGAGTTGAAACAACAAGCCGCCAGTGTTGACCGAACTCGTGGTGAACACCATCAGGCTCTGTTTGATGAGCGCCTGTTCCACTGTAAAGCGCACTTATTAATCCCTTGTGTTATGGAAGCAAAAGCGACCTTTGACTCCATCGTGCGCGAACAAGAGAGCCAACGGCTAACCAGTCAACGAGCTCAATATCTAACCGATCGACTGCTTGCACAAATTGCGGCAATCCAACGCGAAATATCGACAGTATCGATCAGAAAAAGTGAGCCCAAGCATCGCAGCTATTATCGCAAACCGATCAATGCGTTATATCAAGAGCTAGCCCAGCACCAAGAATGGGAGCGAAGGCTGATGGATATGGTGAGAGAAAAAGAACTCGGACTCAAGCAAACTTCTGCTGTTAGTCAGCAGCAAGCACAAAAAGCGTTATTAACGGTAGAGCAACGGCTCAAGCGTTGCCAAGAAGCTAAGGCTAAGATCGAAAAACAAATTACGTTCAGGGAGAAAAACCAATAAAATGAATGATCCTACTGTACCGCTAGACGGTGCGTCTGAAGAGATAAAGCTCGCTGTCGATCTCATCTACTTATTAGAAACCAATCAGATTAAACCACACACCGCACTTGAAGCGCTGAAAATCGTACAGCAGGATTTATTGCGTAAACTGGATGATACTGCGAGAGAGTAAGAAACAAACATCTACTTCTTACTCTTTCTGTCGTTAAACTTTAAATTGTCCTACCAACTGTTGCTGCTTAGCCGAGAGTTGACTTATCTGAGCACCAACCGATTCTGATTCACCGACCAGTGTCAATATCTGCGCGCTAAGATCACGAATATTGGATAGGCTGAGGTTGACTTCACCAGAGACGGCTTGCTGTTCTTGGGCCGCTTTCACAATCTGACTATTCATATCGTTAATTGCTGAGATGGATTCAAACACTATTTCTAATTCAGCAACGGCCTTTTGGACTTGCATCGCAGTTCCATTTGCTAACGCGTTTCCTTGCTGGATCACCTCAACTACGCCCTCAGTACCTTGTTGGACTTTTTCTATCACTTTGCGTATTTCACCCACAGAATTCTGAGTCCGCTGGGCCAAATTACGTACCTCATCGGCGACAACAGCAAACCCTCGCCCTTGATCTCCGGCCCGAGCCGCTTCTATAGCCGCATTTAATGCGAGCAAATTGGTTTGCTGTGAAATTCCCTCAATGACCGTTAAAATTTCGGTAATATTGATATTGTTTTGAGCCAACTCTTCAACAACCGGCACCGCATCACTCATTCGCACCACCAGCTTATGCATCTCAGCTTCAGAGGCACGGATGACATCCTGCCCAGTCAGTGCGGAGTGATTAGCTTGCGAAGCGGCTTGCACCGCAGCCTCGGCATTTTGCACAACGAGACTTGCTGTTTGTGTCATTTCTTCAGAGGCAGTCGCCACCATATCCATCTCTTTAAATTGAGACTCACTACGGCTACGCGTTTGTACGGCAGACTGCCGTGCCTGTTCAGTCGTTTGAGCTACTTGGTTCGCACTTTCTACGATCTGCTGAATGATAGCCTGTAATTTGTCTAAAAACTGGTTAAAGCCGCGTGCCAAATCACCGATTTCATCATGGCTACTGATGACAAGCCGCTGAGTTAAATCCCCTTCGCCAGAAGCAATATCTTGTAACCGCTCCACGACCGCTCGAATAGGTTTCACAATTTGGGTGGCAGCTAACGCAATGATCGCGAGCCCTAAAAAGACTAGCAATGCGCCGACTAATAGCTCCGCTCTAACGCCATTCTCTACCTGTTGAGTAATGATCTGATCCAGTTGATTGGCATCAGCTAGCACACTCGATGTCGGCATTTCAAAAACCACGCCCCAAGTCTGGTTCGCCACCTGAATGGGAGCAAAGACAGACAACCACTGCCGATCTGAATTCCATTGAGAATGGACTTTACCCTCGGCTAGAAGATTGGCGATCTCCTTTGTAGTCAAGACTGAATCAGCCAGTGGCGCGCCTAAGGTTAATTCACGCTCATCAGTCGCAATAAGCGTGTTATTTAAGCTGACAATAAAGACCTTACCATTACCGCCAAATAGACTTTGATCTGAACTCAGTGCAATCGCTACCAGTGGGCTAAGTTTTAAATCGATGCCAAAAAAGCCAATCGCAACGCCATCAATCAAAATGGGCACAGAGAGAGAAGAAGTAAGAAACGTTTCATTGTCTTGAATCACAATTTTAGGCGATGAGATACATGCACTAGCGGTTGTTAACGGGCAGGCGAAACGCTCACTGTTTCCTTCATCCTTCAATGCCACTTCGCTTAATACATTTGCCACAACATTTTCATCATTGGAGGACGTTATCCAGTATGCAGCGAATCGACCTATTTCATTTGAGCCTACATAGTCAGCATTCTGGTAGTTGTCATCCTCGCTATCGAGCAAATTTGGCTTAAAGACGAGATAAGCCCCCTGAACATTGGGATAATTGACTACCGTCTTGCGAACCATTTCATCTAAAGATGTCCTTAACGCTTCGCTTTCACCAAAATTTTCTTCGGTATTTGATTTGAAAAACAAGGCCGTATCAGCAAGCATTTGAGCCCGATACATGGCTTCACTGAGATATTCAGATACTTCGGTGGCATTGAGCAGCGCCCGAGTTTCTAATAACTGCTGCGATTTATTGATCACAGAATCTGAACTTTGTTGTTTTATTGCTTGTTGGTTATTCACTGCGTTATAAACAGAGAAACCAATGAGAGACAATGACGTAATTAGCAGGCAAAGGCCGGCTAAAAGGGTTATTTTCCATTGAACCGAAAGTGTTCGCATACTACATCCTTATGCTGCGCTAATAGGGTTTTCAGACGAAATGGTGACGACTTTAATTAGAGCATATTGACTTGAGAGATCAATCGTAAGTTTACATAAATGTTAATAAAAATATCCTTTCTGACTATTCAAAAAATTTACGTATTACAATTGATTCGCTTTTCGTCTTGTCCTTGCGCCTTGAAATGGTAACATCTTGCGCACAACTCATCTTAAGGATCCCTTATGAAAGTCATCAGTTTTAACATCAACGGTTTGAGAGCTCGCCTTCATCAACTGCAAGCGATTATTGATAAGCATCAACCTGATGTCATTGGACTTCAAGAAATCAAAGTACACGATGACGCTTTTCCTCTTGAGGATGTTGAAGCCATGGGCTACCACGTCTATTTCCATGGTCAAAAAGCGCATTATGGCGTCGCCATGTTGTGCAAGAAGGAACCCATTTCAGTACAGAAAGGCTTTCCTAGCGATAATGAAGATCATCAAAAACGCATGATTATGGCCACTTTTGAAGATGACAATGGCCAAAAAACAACCATACTCAACGGCTATTTTCCTCAAGGGGAAAATATTTCCCACGAGACCAAATATCCCTATAAGCGTCAGTTTTATAAAGATCTAATGGGTTACTTAGCGGCACATCATTCCCCTGACGAACAAATAATTGTGATGGGAGACATTAACATCAGCCCTATCGACTTGGATATTGGGATTGGTGAAGCCAATAGAAAACGCTGGTTGCAAACGGGAAAATGCTCTTTCCAACCTGAAGAGCGTGAATGGTTACAAACTTTAATGGACTGGGGTTTTGTTGACACATTCCGTCAGTTAAATCCGGATGTAAATGATCAATTTTCGTGGTTTGATTATCGCTCACGCGGCTTTGATGATAACCGTGGGCTACGAATCGACGTCATTTTAGCGACCCCGAACCTAGCAAAAAAATGCCAAGAGGCCGGCATCGACTATGAACTTCGAGGAATAGAAAAACCTTCTGATCACGCGCCAATTTGGTCCAGTTTTTCCTTGTAGGAACAGAAAGTAACGTGCCAATAAGAAGCGCGCATTCAGCGCGCTTCTTATTTTAATCTATGCCTTGATTATAGAAACAAACTCGGTACAACAAATTGCTACTCGCAGCCCTTCAGCTCAATGGACGCAAATAAGCCAAGAAGCGTTTTTCAGCCTGTTTGAAGCAGAACAAAATAATGAAGGTCAAGCCCATATAGAACAAACCTGCGGTTAAAAATGACTCGAATGGGGCATAATAACGAGAGTTCACTAAACGCGCAGCCCCCGTTAAATCCATAATGGTAACAATACCAGCAACCGCAGAACCGTGGAGCATGAAGATAACTTCATTACTATAAGCGGGCAGTGCGCGCCTTAGCGCACTCGGTAGAATAATTCGTCGATACGTTTTCCAAGTACTCATTCCGTATGCCTTCGCCGCTTCAACTTCGCCTTTCGGCAAACCATTGATCGCGCCGCGAATAATTTCAGCCGAGTAGGCGGACGTATTGAGAACAAAAGCAACCAACGCGCAAAACCAAGCGTTTTCCCATAAGGTATCTTTCACCGGGAAAAATTGATCCATTCCATAGTAGATGAGATAAAGCTGGACCAATAACGGTGTACCACGAAAAAAGTAGGTATAAGTCCATGCTGGAGTACGAATAAAATAGTTGTGGCTATTTCTAGCAATCGCTAAGGGGATGGCAAGGCTCAAACCGATGATTAACGACAACCCCACCAGCCAAACCGTTGTCCATAGCCCACTAAAATAAATTGGTAGGCTTTGAGCAATAAGGGAAAAATCCATATTTACCTCGTGTGAATGCTAAACTTGCGCTCAACCAATTTGAGAAGACCGGTTGATACACTGGTAAAGAAAAGGAAGATCACTGAGACAGCCATATAAAAGGTGAATGGCATTTTTGTCGAACCCGCCGCGAGTGAGCTGACTCTGACCATATCTTCTAATCCAATAATGGAAACAAGTGCCGTCGTTTTGAGCAATACCAACCAGTTGTTACCAAATCCTGGCAATGCATGACGAACCATTTGAGGAAGCAAAATGCGTCTAAATGCTAAGGTAGAACTCATACCATACGCTTTCGCCGCTTCCATCTCTCCTTTATCAACCGCCATAATAGCGCCACGAAAGGTTTCAGCCATATAGGCACCGAAAATGAAACCTATAGTTAGTATCCCAGCAATGAAAGGGCTAACGTCAATATAATCGGGGAGATAAGCGGTCCATTCATGGCTCGGGTCACTTGCCATAAACCAATTGTTTAGCCATTCGTTGATTGAATAAAGGCTATTATTCAACAATATTTGACCGCCAAAGAAAATAAGCATCATTAACACAAGGTCTGGAATACCGCGAATGATGGTCGTATAAAGAGTGGCAATGGCTCTTGCCCAACGGTAAGGTGCAAGCTTGGCTAGCGCACCTAGCATGCCAAGTAACATGGCAAGTAATAAAGAGAGCACGGCAACTTCAATGGTCAGCACCGCTCCCTTCAAAATTGAGGCTTCATATCCGTGTAGGTCCAACATAATTCATCCCTAGTCCCTGGAGAATTTAACGGCTGGGTACTTCTGGAACTAGGATCCAGCCGTTAAGAATCAATGGATTCCCATCATAATTGAGAAGGTGGAGTCAACTGAGCTAACCAGTCCTAATTACAGAGTGATCGATAAAAATATTCATATGCTCGGCCCACTCTCACCTTCTAATTATATGGGTAAGATATGATGTTACAGCTTATTCACCGTATACATCGTAATTAAAGTATTTGGTCGCAATTTCTTGGTAAATCCCTTGTTGACGAAGAGATTTAATCGCCATATCAAGTTTTTGAGTGAGATCTTTGTCTTGTTTACGAACCGCAATACCAAAACCATCGCCAAACCATTTCGGATCGGTTAATGATGGGCCGACGAACTCATACGCTTCGCCGCCCGCTTTGTTAAGCACACCCTCTTCCAATGCAGAGGCATCACCCAATACTGCCGCAATACGGCCATTGGCTAGGTCAAGATAGGCTTCATCAAATGAACCATAACGGACAATTTCAACTGCATCGCCATAATTATCAGTAAGATACTTATCGTGCGTTGTTGCACGTTGTACACCAATTTTCACCCCTTTTAGACCTTCTTTAGAAAAATCCAACGCGGCTCCCTTCTTGGCGATAAATTTATTGGGAATTAATGCGTACTTACCAGTGAAATCGACTTTTTTCTTGCGCTCGTCGGTAATCGACATGGCTGCAATAATCGCGTCATATTTACGTGCAAGCAGTGATGGGATAATGCCATCCCAGTCTTGTGGAACGATTTTACATTCGACTTTCATCTCCTTGCACAACGCATTGGCCATATCAACATCAAAGCCTTTGAGAGATCCATCAGCCTCTGTCCAGCTAAAAGGAGGATAAGCCCCTTCTATACCAAAACGAACCGTCTTCCATTCTTTCGCTTGGGCCATACCAGTCATTGCACTAGCAGCAACGGCTGCAACTAATAACCACTTTTTCATTTCCATACTCCTGTGATTGAGGTCTTACTTATTTATCATGCTATGTTTATGTTGGTTTTGCTTAATATTTATGTCGTGACGAATACCACAACATAATGAACACATTAATAAATAGAGGATATAAATTGTTTTAACCGTTCAGATTTAGGCTGGGTGAACAGGATGGCTGGATCTCCTTGCTCTTCCACTAAACCTTGGTGCAAGAACATCACATGGTTTGAAACATCGCGAGCAAAGGCCATTTCATGAGTCACTACCAGCATAGTACGGCCTTCTTCTGCCAAGTCTCTCATAACACCCAACACTTCACCCACCAATTCAGGATCAAGTGCAGAAGTGGGCTCATCAAACAGCATGACTTCTGGCTCCACGGCCAACGCTCTAGCAATCGCCGCACGTTGTTGTTGCCCACCAGAAAGGTGACCAGGATAATAGTCTTTACGTTCATACAGGCCGACTTTTTTTAGCAGCACCTCAGCACTCTCGATGGCTCGTGCTTTCGGTACTCCTAACACATGAATTGGTGCTTCAATAACGTTTTCTAACACCGTCATGTGCGACCAAAGGTTAAATCCCTGAAATACCATAGCAAGGCGTGAGCGAATTCGTTGCACCTGCTTTTCACTCACAGGTGAAGCTTCACCTTGCCGATTTTTTTTCATTTGAATGAGTTCACCATTGACCCAAATATCACCAGAGGTTGGTGTTTCAAGTAAATTGATGCATCTAAGAAAGGTACTTTTTCCCGAGCCAGAAGAACCAATAATGGAGATCACATCACCCTTACGAGCTTCTAGCGAGATTCCTTTTAGTACTTCGTTTTGACCAAAGGTTTTGTGCAGCTCTTTAATATTCAGCGCCGGTACATCAGTCATGCGCTTAACTCCCTGTATTTGCTACTGCAGAGTATTCCAACTCCCATTTTTGATACAAACTAGCATTCACACCGAAAACATGCAACAAATTATTAACCTGCAAAATAAGGATATTTAGTTATTTTATCTGATTAAAAATTCACATTTTAGCCAATACTTCTCCGTATGGCGCATATAAATGGCACATCAAGCAATTAACAGTTAACTCATTTCATTAACATTTACTCAAAAATAGACAACCTATTCATGTATAAAGTACACCTAGATTCATAAGATATTTAAGGTCATTAATATCATTGAAACTCTTCTACAAACATCACAATGTGAAAACTTATTTCAAGCAAGTAACGGCTCAACCCCCCGTTTTCATTAGGCTGCTGTAGTTTTCTTTCACATTTATTCTTAAAGTGATCAAGATCAATCACCCTAAAGGATAAGCAAGCTAAACTCGCGAGCAAAGATAAGGTTGTATAAATAACCACACTCTCTTTTTTAGTTGTTGTTATGCAAGCACATATGAGATGTGCTACATATTCAATTAAAAACATTACCGCTTCTTCGCGGATTACTAGGATTCAGTACGAATTACTAACTTTTAAAAATATGAGGAATCTATGCCAGACGTAGTCAACAATGAGCGCTCAGAAATCGAGACGAAAAGCTATAAAGAGCTGCATCGTCCAGCATCTGAGTTTGCAAGCCGTTCAGATTACCTAGACCACGAACTGCAAATCATGAAGCCCCGTCGCTTTGGTTTGAACTTACCTGGTCGTGACTTCCGTTTTGAACTTGAAGATTTTGTACCAGCCATCGCGGGCACAATCGGCATCATCGCCATGTACTCAGCGGTAATGATGTCTTGGGCTGATGGCCTAACCCAAGCATGGGATCACATTCATCTAGGTAAAGACTTCGCGATTGAAGTTGCACGTGTAGAGATGTTATTTCCTGCCCTCTTCTTCTGTGTTATTGCCTCTGGTTTCTTAAACCCAAAAGCCAACTTAGCTGGCAACCATGGCCCAATGATCCCTCTTATCGGCTCAATCGCATTAGCCGGTGCACACCCTTTGGCATTGGCAATTTTGCTTGGCGTTTTTGGTCTTCTCTTAAGTTACTTTAAAGGAGGCTCGAAACTGGTCAATCTAACCTCCGAGGGAACCGCAGGCGGGTTGCTTATCTTCCTCGGCTTTACCGGAACAATGAGCCAAATTGGTTCTATCCAAACTTGGGCTACCAGTTTGCAATCGGCCGATGTCGCCGCAGGCAGCTTAGGTTACGTTGGCCTAGTGGTTTTAGGTGTCAATATTGTGCTGTATGCATTTCTTGCAAAAATCAACATGCGTTGGTTAGCAATTCCTGTCTGTGCAATGACAGGGCTTGCGATTGCGCTTTTATTCGGTACTGGCTTTGATCTTCAATTTGAAACTCAAATGGGCTTACCTAACCTTAATCCTGTTTACTGGTGGGGCTCAACCACTGAAGGTTGGATGCTTGGTTTGCCAACAGTAGAACACTTTATCGCCTCATTGCCCTTTGCTATTTTGGCCGTTGCGATGTGGTCACCAGATTTCCTTGGTCACCGAATTTTCCAAGAATTGAACTATCCAAAGAGAACTGAAAAAGTACTGATGGATGTTGATGACACAATGACCATGTGTTCAATTCGTCAAATGGTAGGTACAGCACTTGGTGGTGGTAATATCACATCGTCATGGGGAACGTATATGATCCCAGCGGCGATTGCTAAACGCCCAATTCCTGGTGGTGCCATCATCTTAGGTTTATTGGTCATGACTATTGCTATCCTTGGCTTCCCTATGGACGTAGCGGTTTGGCCTCCAGTGATGCGTATTGCTCTATTAGTAGGGGTATTTCTTCCTTTACTAGAAGCGGGTATGCAAATGGTAAGAAACACAAAAGATTCACAAGCAGCGGGCATCTGTATCTTTGGTAGCGCTGTGGTGAACCCTGTTCTAGCGTGGGCATTGACCATGCTACTCGATAACAATGGCCTAATTGGCGACAAAGAACGTGCATCAAAGCTGTCTTTTATCGATAAAATCATCATTCCAGGTGGTGTGCTGATCATCTGTTTAATTGCTATGCTTGCGGTTGGTATGCTTGAAAACCAATACGGTTTAAAAGCTTGGCTATAAT
>NZ_CAWNTB010000003.1:0-12779 GCF_963877065.1 Vibrio sp. V01_P9A10T6 | reverse complement strand
ATTCTCCCATCTTGATAGGATCAGCTCGCCCTCCAATTGGGTTATCGATATCTTTTTACAAAAAGCGGATAGTCGCTTACCGCTTCTTTTATCTGAATCATGTGCCAAGATTTTACTACCAGAGTCCAATCGTAGTGATAATTTTGATTTAATGCCGATTGGTACTGGCCCTTACAAAGTCATTTTAAATGATGAAAAACGCTTAGTTTTGCAAGCGTTTGATGGATATTTTGGATTTAGGCCTTTGTTAGACCGGGTCGAAGTGTGGGTGATTGACGAAGTACATTCTTCGATGGTTTTTCCTAGCTTATCGCATCCGATAAAAACAAAGCGAGGTTCATTTACAGAAGACGTGGATCTTGATCCCGGCTGTACTTACTTGTTACTCAATCGAAAAAATGGCGTCGCCGCGGATGTAAATTGGGCTCGCTACCTTACCAATAAGCTCAGTACTCTCAACCTATTTCGTCAATTACCAGAAGACAAAGTGGTCGAGTTGGGGGTGTTACCTGCTTATGGCCTGAAACCGGGCTGGTATCATCAGTCATCGGGAGATGTTGCCGCTACACCGCCGGGCGAGCGTTCGATCACCATTGCATATCATGCTCAACATCCTATGTTTCCAAGCTTAGTGAAAACAATACAACAGCTGTTAAAAGAAGATGGGATTTCGGTGGAGCTTGTTAAATATGATTTGACGGTTGAAGACACCGATGCTGTCGATGTTTGGGTCAAACCGATGGGAATTGCCAACCATAGAGAAGATGCGTTAGCAGGATGGTTACTTGATTACAGTGATATCGAGCATTTAAGCCGCGCTGAAGATTTTTCGTATTGGTGCCAGTTAGTGGATGAATGGCGCGCCGATCCAAATGCCATATTTCCGGCCAAAGAGATTGGCAAATCTTTGATAGAAAAACAGCAAGTTATCCCGATGTTCCACTGTTGGTTAGGGATAAGCAAAGATCAATGTGGTGCATTACAAAACGCGAAATGCAACGCGTTAGGCTGGTTTGATTTTAGCAATGTTTGGGTTAAACCAGAGTTATAACAAATTACAGTGATACCCAAACAACTTGGAGTTACAAGTAGGCGGCTTGTGGTCGATAAAATAAGCTAAGAGTAAACAGCAGAATCTAAATTATCCGTTGTTGCCGTCATTTCTGGCGGCAACAAGTATCAAGAATTATGACGTTGGTTTGATTACGCCGCAGCTAACAACTTCTGTTGATGAGCCAAGTATTCATCGTACGTTCCTTGGAAGTAGACCAACTGTTTGTTTTTCACATCAATGATCGAATTGGCCAGCGAAGAGACAAACTCGCGATCGTGGCTAACAAAAATCAGTGTCCCCGTGTAGGACTTTAGCGCGTTATTGAGCGCCTCAATCGCTTCCATATCCATGTGGTTGGTTGGCTCGTCCATGATCAGCACGTTGATATCTTGCATCATTAGTTTGCCAAATAGCAGACGGTTCTTCTCACCACCCGAGCAGTTTCTTGCTTTCTTATTCACATCATCGGCTGTAAAGAGTAGTCGGCCAAGAATGGCACGCACCATCAAATCATCATGTTTTACGGTGCGCCACTGCGAGATCCAATCAAAGATAGTCAGATCGTTATCAAAATCGACAGTACTGTCTTGAGGGCAATAGCCAATTGAGGCATTCTCAGACCACTTCACCACACCTTGGTTGGCCTGAAGCTCTTTGACTAAGCAGCGTAGAAAGGTTGTTTTACCGACGCCGTTTTCACCAATTACCGCCAAACGTGAGCCCGCCTCAAGCAGCAGATTACCACCGTTGAAGAGCTGTTCATCGTCAAAAGCGTGGCCGAGATTTTGTAGTTCAAGTGCAAGGCGATGCAGTTTCTTACCTTCACCAAAATCAATCGAAGGACTGATGCGGCTTGAGGATTTCACTTCATCAAGCTTGATCTTGTCCATTTTTTTTGCGCGTGAGCTAGCCTGTTTTGCTTTTGAAGCATTGGCACCAAAGCGGTTAACGAAGTCTTGCAGTTCGTTGATCTCGGCCGCTTTTTTCGCGTTGCCAGAGAGCAACTGCTCTCGAATCAAGCTTGACGCTTCAAGAAAATACTCATAATTACCCGGATAAATACGCAGTTCACCGTAATCAATATCAGCCATATGGGTACACACTGAGTTCAAAAAGTGACGGTCATGGGAAATAATAATCATGGTGCATTTACGCTGATTAAGTTCTTCAGCCAACCAACCAATGGTGTGGATGTCTAAGTTGTTGGTTGGCTCATCGAGCAGCAAAATATCTGGGTTGGCAAACAAGGCTTGCGCCAACAAAACGCGCAGTTTCCAACCAGGAGCCACTTGCTGCATCAAACCAAAATGAAACGATTCCTCAATACCCGCTTTCAACAAAATATCTCCCGCGCGACTTTCGGCGGTGTAACCATCCATTTCAGCGTATTCGCTCTCAAGCTCGGCGACTTTCATGCCGTCGGCTTCGCTCATCTCGGCTAATGAATAAATGCGGTCACGCTCTTGCTTGATCTCCCATAGTTTACGGTCACCCATAATCACGGCATCAATTACCGTATGCTGTTCGAAAGCAAACTGATCTTGGCTCAGCACACCCAATTTTAGCCCTGGTGTAATGGAGACGTTGCCTGAGCTGGGAGTTAACGCGCCACTCAAGATCTTCATGAACGTCGATTTACCACAGCCGTTAGCGCCAATCAAACCGTAGCGATTGCCGTTACCGAATTTTGCAGAAATGTTTTCAAATAAAGGCTCAGCGCCAAATTGCATGGTGATATTTGCGGTAGAGATCAAGAGAGTTTTCCTAGGTATTCAGTTTAGCGAATCAGTGATGTGCAGACGCCAAATCAGCAGAACATAAACAATGGTTAAATAGGCGGCGAATTATACAGAGTTATTACAAAAAGAACAGATGTGAGAGATAGCTCACAGACGGAAATTGCTCAACGTCGAATTGCCTATCGTTATTGGGGAGAAATGGGTGAATAAAAAACACGCTTCACCACATTTTACAGAATGCAGACTAGTATATGTGCATTCACTTTTATCATTAAAGGGATTTTAACAAGGTGCCACCAACTCACTGTAGCCCGTTTGATTATCAAATTCTCGCTCAAACACTAAGTTAGGGTAGGAATGTAAAATCAGCTCTGCGGTAGTATTGACAAAACAACCATCCAAAAGATGACCACCGATCACTTTGCCTGTTTTATCTGCAACCGCAATGTGCAAGTGTTGATGAGATGCGGTTAGCGTGCCTATCAAAGAGACAATTTCAAATGCATCAACAAGGTGTAGCTCTGAAGAGCCATCAGCGAGGCGGATGCGCACTTCAGATAGGCACCCGACACAAGAAGCGATGTTACCCGCTTGTATATTCTCTTGCTTTATCAACGCGGCAATGAATTGCTTTAAATCGTGGCCTTTTATTAAGCGAGACACTGTCACTTTTATCATAGAGAATTTGTTATAAAATTATGGTTATGTTTAGTTTATCGTACATGAGAGTTTACGTCTAAAGAGATTACTGCTTATATACCCTTGTTGATGCACAAAGTGGCAATTTTGCTATTTGCTTAAATCCGTTGAGCAACGTCCATCATTTCACCGAGGAGCCTAAGAATGATTGAACTGTACACCGCCGCAACGCCGAATGGTCAGAAAATCTCCATTGCATTAGAAGAAATGGGGCTGCCATACAAGGTCAACGCTTTTGATCTTTCAACCAATCAGCAAAAAGAGCCTGAGTTTACGGCCATCAATCCGAATGGACGCATTCCCGCAATTGTAGATAAAGCTAACGATGATTTTCCAGTATTTGAATCTGGGGCAATTTTGCTTTACTTGGCAGAAAAAACGGGAAAATTTCTGCCCGTAGATCCGAAAGCCCGCTCTCAAGTGATCCAATGGTTAATGTTTCAAATGGGAGGCGTAGGGCCGATGATGGGACAAGCGAACGTCTTCTTTCGTTACTTTCCAGAAAAAATACAACCTGCCATTGATCGTTACCAAAAAGAAGGGCGACGTCTATTTGAAGTCATGGATAGCCAATTAGAGCATCACCGTTATCTTGCGGGTGATGAATATACCATCGCCGATATCGCAACATGGCCATGGGTGAGAATTTACGAATGGAGTGGCATTAATATTGACGGGCTCGAGCACCTACAACGTTGGTTGGCGGAAATCGCGCAACGCCCTGCAGTGATTAAGGGGCTTACCGTGCCACCACCAAGTCAAGAAAGCGATGAACAGCGAGCGGAACGCATTCAGAAAATGGTGACAAGGTAACCTGAGTGATGTGTGTATGACAAAACGGTGGGCTTATCAGTTCAGTTGAAGTATTTAACTGTGGTTCCTAATTTGTGCGTTTAGCATTACACTGCGTGAAAATTCGTGATAAGAAAAGCGTAATGATTAACGATAAAGACACATTAGAAAACGAAGAAATTGAAATAGAGGCGATTGGTATTGAAGTTTCGTCGCAACCTATTGAGCTTTATAAGGTGTTAAAGATTGCTAACCTAGTGGATGGTGGCGGGCAAGCAAAATTCCTGATTAGCGATGGTTACGTGGCAGTCAATGGAGAACTTGAAACTCGAAAACGACGTAAAATGTACAATGGGGATTTTCTTGAATTTAACCAGGAGTACTACGTTGTATTGTGTGATCAACCCGTGCCTGAAGTACCTGAAACTGATGTGACGTCGGTAGTGGCAGCAACAAATGTGCCTAAGCCGAAGCAAAAGGCGTCAAAAACCAAATCGGCTAGAAATAAGCCGACGACCACAAAGAAAGAAAACTCCGATGCACCTAAAAGCAAAGATGCTGAAAGTGGCCGTAACTCAATAGACTTTTTCTAATTTTCTGTTTTTAATGATCTGATAAATAGACGGGAGCGATGTGGCTCCCGTCTTTTATTCAGCGCCATTCGTCATTTGTCGTCGAACCGCTATTTAACCCATTAGGATCATCATCAAAAGGGTGTTGTGCCTTATACAGTAACACTTCCAACTGATGTTCTAACTGATTGACTGTCTCATAGTCACCTTCAGAACAGGCTACATAAATTTGTTGTTCTAGTGCTTCAATGCTGTCGCGTATGGTCATTTGGCACCTCTCATCTCACCCATTAAAGGTGACTTTTATCTGTTTTCAAATCTATTGTAGTCAAGTAAACCAGATTCGACAGGTTGATTTTTTCGATACCATGCATGAACTTTATCGCTGAACGGCCAAAACTTCGAAGAACTGCGGCGAATAGCGAACCTATCGAGCAACTTAACGTAGTCCTGCTCATTTTGCATTTTACTCAATAAGATCACCAATTCTTCAATCTCGTGTTCATGCAGTGACAGATAAGCAGAAGGGTAACTGCCAATGACACCTCTCACTAGAGTCAAACCATCATTCGCTGGGTCACGGTTGCTTTGTTCATCAAATAGACTTGAAATATTGAGATGGGCGTTATTGTGCAACAAAGTAAAAAGTTGATCCTCTCCGTTTTCAGCCGTGATCATCAACATCATAATTTGTGGCACAGCCAGCAACCCTTCGCCTTTGATCTTATTAATGCTATTTAACATCTGTTCACTGCGCTTTGAAAAACCAGTGTCAATTATCGAATAACGATTTGATAACACAGGTTGAAGCTCAGACTTCAAAAGATCAAATAACTCAGATTTTGGATCTTGAGTGTGGTAAACAATACTGGTCGGTTGATCAAAAGGGGCAACGTTACGTTGCAAAAAGTCACTGAGTTGAGTGCTTTGATTTTGATACCAACTTGACTGCTCTTGGTGCCTTATCTCTCTAGGCAGCAGAGAGACAAAATTACTTTCACCTTCAAGACGCAGAAAATCCATAAACATGCGAGTAATGAGCTGGTGGCCGAAATTGCCGTAAACATCAAAACCCGCCACCAGTAAATAATGGATTCTTTCTAGTAGCGCATAGTCTAAAACCCATGCTGTTTTGGGTTTTTCTCCCACCAAACCTTGCACTACCGATGCACTATCGAAATGCCTAAAAATAGTCAGTGCCGCATTCGGGTTATAGCCATCACCCATCCACAGTACATCCGTTGTTAAGTTCTCGCCATTTTTGAACCACTGATTAGTAAATTCAGACTTTGCTTTCAAATAACGTGCTTGTTGATGCGCATAACGGACCCAATGAGTAATAGGCAACGTGTTACTTTCCAACTCGCTTGGCAGTTTTAGATTCGCGGCTTGCGATCGATAAAATTGATTCACTTCGGGTAAATCAGCTTTCTCTGGGTCTAAAAAGAACACCCAAAAATGGTCGTTAATAACATTCAGGGCTAGCTGGCCACGACACACTGGTCCTTTGATGAAAGCCATGATGGTGTTTTGAGCATTGTCTAACATAAATCGAAAGCGTGCTTTAACCGGAAGGGCATCAAATGCCGTCATCGGATTGGCGGCAACTTCAATATCATAGCTAGGTAAAACTGAGACTTGATAATTAGGCCGAATGAACCATGCCTGCCAATCATCAAGACGTTTTTTATTCAACGCATAGGGTAAATGAGTTTTATCTACGATACTGCCTTGCTCAGGGATCAAACGGTAGTAGACGCGTTCTACACCAGGATTATCGTAAGGACGCCTTGTCGCAATTCGGTTAACCGGCTCGCCCGGGGGCGTTGTCGAACGTATCAAAGTGAAAAATCTAGGCTGACCAGCAAGTTCAGAAAAATAAAGGTGAGAAAGAAAAAGATGCTCGTAGATATAACGAGCCATTAACTGATTCTTTGCTGTATCTTTATTTAAAAAGTTTTCGTATTGCGCAACCGATTTCTCCTGATCAGAAGTGAGCGGAATATGGCCATTCATGATTGCGCCATCTCTGAGCCACGTGAGTAGCGTATTGTATTCAAGAGGGCTAAGATTTGGCATGCCATAAGGCATTCCCCACGTTGGGTGATCTTGTTTGTACTGTTCGTACTCTTCAATTGTTGGGCAAACTTGTTCGCGATCTATCGAAAAATCAAAACCTTTTAGCTGATCTTGTTCTGGTAACGGATGTTCCTCTTTTTGCATTAATAATTTCGCGACTAATCCTGCTTCTAGATTCGCGGTAGGCGTTTGAGATCTCTCGTTCAGCACAGGATGAAAACCAAAATCTCGCCACTGCTCTGTGTATTGTGCATCTTCAAACAAGCGGGTAGGAGCCGACGCCGTCAGACGCGTACCATGATAAACCAACGCTTTACTGGCTCCACGATCAATCCCTTCAACTGAAGACATTTTTAGCTGGCAGGGCGCATCATAACAGGCGTGACAGACCACGCAGCGCTGATCGATGATGGGTTTAACATCATTTAAAAAGAAAGAGGCTTCTTTTGAATCTACTGGCGATTGTCTTGACTGAACGCTTGCTTCACCAAACAGTTGGTCATAGTTCAAGCCCGCATACATTGCACATCCTGAAAAAAACACGATGCTAAGAATAATAAGTCGATGAAAAGACATAACATGAGAAATTTAGGAATATTTGTCCCAATTAAAGCAAAGATTAACAAAATGCACCACAAAACGATGAAAATAGCGCATTAGGGATGATAAATCGCCCGAGTGGAATAAACTCCACAACTGAACGCACAATGCTCAATTTAGGGTTATAAGACGAGTATACGGGGTATACGGTAGACTCGCATTGGCTATACGCATTTAATAAACCCATTGAACCCGCTATAGTTAAACGAAGAAAATTTTGAGGAGTCAAAGGATGAAACTCTCGATATCAGGGAAGTTGCAATTAAGTTTTTTATTGCTGGTGGTGCTTCTTATCATTTCGACCTTTTTTACCTATCGCAGTATTACGCAAGTCGAAACTCACACCAATTCATTGCTACAAACGGATCTGCCAACCGTGAATACTAGCCGAAATATTCAGCAGTCGATGCAAGAGGTTATTTCAACGTTACGCGCCTATTTATTGGTGGGTTCTCAAAGTGCAGTGGGTGCAACGCAACTGACAAAACTTGAAACTATTATTGGACAGATGGACAAAACGGTACCGGTGTTAGAAACGCTGATTCTCAGTGAGCAATACACCGCGATCATAAGCGAATGGGCAGCAATCAAAGCGCATATCCAAGGCATCGTATTACTGAGCCAAAGTGAGGATAATTTACCTGCCCACACATTATTCATTAACGAGGCCGCCCCCATAGCAGAAGTTGCCCTTGACCAGTTACAAGGGCTGATTAACGACGAGTCGACTAACAAAGAAGGAGGGGAGCGGAAACGTCTCTTTAAATTGTATGCTGACAGCTATAATTCGTTAGCTAATGCACTGGCATCGTTGCGAGATTTCTTACTGTATGCGAAGCCTGAACATCTCGAAAAATATCAAGACCTGATTAACTCTCACAACCAATCTGTTGCTGAAATTGTGGAAAAGTCCTCTTTGCTATCGGATGATGAACAGAGTCTGTGGTCATTATTTAATGAGATGCAGCAGCTTTATTTCCCACTCGCACAGCAGGTGATTGCAATACGCCAATCTGAGCAATGGAACGGCGTCAATCAAAAAATGGCCACACAACTTATGCCTGCCGTAGATAAAATGACTAACCGTCTTGAAGATGTTATCGCCACTCAACAATCAAAAGCAGAGCAAAGTGGCGAAAGGATGAGTCGTAGCATTAGTAATGTGATTAACGTGTTATTTATCATGATTGCCGTGACTGTTTCAGTTGCTGTTTTGCTTTCCAATTACTTAGGTAAGAATATCGGCCGCAGAGTGAGTCGAATCGGAAAGAGAGCCGAAATCATTGCGGCAGGAGATGTCTCTCAACCAGCACTTTTGTGTGAAGGTAGCGACGAGCTATCTCAGCTTACCGCCGCGATAAACAATATGAACAACTCACTGCGAACGATCGTTCAGGGAGTCAGTACCAAAGCGCAACAGGTCAGTCAAAACATGGATGAGCTTCTGAACTATAACTCAAACACTCGGCAGCAAGTACAGCAGCAGCGAGCAAGTATTGAGCAGGTTACAGTACGTTTGAGCGATGTGGCGCAGTATTCTATGGCGACCGCAGAAAAAGCTGAACAATCTACGCAATCTCTTTTGTTATCACAAAATGAGCTCAAAGAGGGAGCCTCGGCGCTAGAACAAAATAGAAAGAGTATTGATAAGCTTGATCAAACCATACAAAAGGCAACGCAATTGGTGCTCGATCTTAGTCGAGAAAGCGAATCGATTGGGCGTGTGACCGAAGTAATAGAGGGATTAGCGGAACAAACTAACCTTCTGGCCTTAAATGCGGCGATTGAGGCCGCAAGAGCCGGAGAATATGGACGAGGCTTTGCTGTGGTAGCGGATGAAGTTAGGCTGCTGGCGACTCGAACCACTCAATCAACTACAGAAATTAACACTATTATAAACGCCATACAGTCAGCGACTGCGGCTGTGGTCAATGAAATTAACATGAGTCAGAACCTTGCCAATGAAGGTGCGGCGCAGACCATCCACGCCTTCAACAAAATGATGGACGTACAAGGAAAAATAACGGCGTTAGATAAGGAAATGCACCAGTTATCCTCGGCGGCCGATCTGCAACAACAATCAACACACCAAATGACTCAATTCATGCAAGAGGTTGTCAATTCGGTGGAAAGTGTGGCAAGTATTAGCCAAATCTCAAACCAAACGTCAGCGCAAGTAAAAGATAATGTCACTGTACTCAATCAAGAAATGGAAAAGTTCAAAATTTAAACGCAAGAGTAGATATTCAATTGAGTTAAAAACAACCAAAAGCACACAAATCTCAACCAATTGAATTTACTTTGTTTATTTACTGTTCGCTTGAACGGGTTTTGATAAAAAATGGGTTTTCTTTTTTGCTAACTGTGGCATAGTGACAGCGTCAATTCGGTGCGCGGGCATCGTATAATGGCTATTACCTCAGCCTTCCAAGCTGATGATGCGGGTTCGATTCCCGCTGCCCGCTCCATATTCTCGTATTTATCCAGTCTACTAGAAACAAAAAATCCACCCTAGAAAGAGTGGATTAGAGTCGTTCTTTTTAAAAATTTAAACGGGACTGACGCTCTCTGCTTGTGGCCCTTTTTGACCATCAGTGATTACAAAACTCACCTTTTGGCCATCGACTAAGTTGCGGCGCCCTTCACCTGTAATAGCGGAAAAATGTACAAATACATCTTTGCTGCCATTATCTGGGGTAATAAAGCCAAAACCTTTATCTTGGTTGAACCACTTTACAATTCCGTTTACTTTTTCACTCATAATCTTACTCTTGCTATGTTGTTTTGACGTTGCGAAACAGTTGCAACATGAATAACTTAACCAAAGTATTTTGCACAATCTAATGAAGTTTCTGTGAATGTGATGTACGCCTTGTTGAGTATCAAATTTTGCGATTTCTATACCAAAATGTGATGCATTAAATCAAGGTAACTGTTCATACTTCAACTCTATTTCTGCCGTTTTGTTTAGCTTTATAGAGCGCTTGATCCGCAATTTTTAACACTGCTTCAGGTTTTTCTGAGGCGTAGCTATCAGCAACGCCAATACTAACCGTAATAGAGACAAGATTTGATGGTGTTTTCTGCTCACGCTTCTTGGAACCGAGCTTATCGTCTTTTGGTCTGTCTTCTGCGTTCCTAATGACCATTTGGTACTGTTCAATATCTTTGCGAAGCAAATCTAAGTAGATTGCAGCTTGCTGTGCATTTTTTCCTTTAAATAGGATGGTAAACTCTTCACCACCGTAGCGATAAACACGCGCGTTTCCTTGAGTCAACAATAAACGGCTAGCAATCAACTTAAGCACATCATCGCCAGTGTCATGACCATAGTGATCATTGAACTGCTTAAAATGGTCTATATCTAGCATTGCTATCGTATATTTTTTGCCTAAGTATTTGATGTCAAGATCTAAGGCGTGGCGACCTGGGATACCCGTTAAGCGATCAATAAACGCCATTTTATGACCCGCCGAAATTAGATATAAGATCAATAAAACCCCTGCTAGAGAGAAAAGTGTGCTTGAGATATAACTCACGTGGAAAAAAATAAAGGTGACGGAGGAAAGTAAAATACTGGCGTAAATGCTGGTGTCTAAGATCTGGTTTCGCGTGAGCACAAATATTGCGGAGACCCCAATTAATGCCAAGAGGTACATCACCAACAAAAATGGCAATTTCGATATTTTCGGTATAGTTACTAAAAAAACTTGGCTAAAATTCTCAAATCCGCCATCACTGACGTACATCAAAGTAACAACGGCCCAAAACATTAACAGCAGCAAAATAGCGATGTATAAGCCATAAGTTTTACTCAATACAGTAGCATTACTTCCTAACGCATAAGGTACTAAACACAAAACGGGTAATAACAAACTTAATAACGAAAGCTCTAGCAAGGTTGTTCCCGTAGAAAGGGGCATCTGTAAGCGCCACTGGATGATTGCGTAGGCCACCATCATCGCTGTCGAGATCATAGCCAAACGCCCTTGCTTAAAAATGTGTCCTAATGCGATTGCTACCGTGAAAAGAATATAAGGCAGGTTACTAGCGAAGCCAATATTGGCGCTAGTGATCAGAATGACGTTTTCCATCCCCAACATAATGGCTATTAGCAACCCTATTGGGAATAAGAATCGAAACCAATGAGATGATACAAAACTTGTCGGCATTAATAATACAAATATGACCTTTGTGGCATTTAAAATTAAAATTGATAATAAGGCCCATAGCATACTTTTATTTAATAGATTGCCAAGCTTTTTGCTAGACTTACTAAATGAAAGCGAGCACTTGAACAAAGTTTAGACGACAACGTATCTAAAAGTTGTATAAAATCACCAAGGTACGCTAAGTTGTTACTGCTAAGTTCTATCTAAATATTTTGATTAGTACGAAGAGGAAGGAGTGTAAGGATGCAAATCAGTGTTGATGTACATAATTACATGGAAACACTTGTCGGACGCGTATTGGCTGAAGATAAGTATGTAAATCACTATGATAATGAGCAGCTTGCCGATCTTGCTTGCTTATCCCTTGCTCAATTGAGACCGATCTATATTCGATACGACATAGATTTTCTCTCTGCGCTACCTGAAGAAAAATTGGTCATACTTAAAGAGAATGCACAAGTTGCCGTTGAATCGGCGGAAAGCATGATCGTTAATGATCGACGTAGACACAGAGAAGATGATATTCCTATCATTCTAGGCCAATTGCGCTTTGACGATAACTTAGAACTAGAGTGGTTCGAGAAGCCGATTATTGAAACAAACAAGTCTTAAAGGAGTTCTTGTGGGATTTTTTTCTCGTTTATTTAATCAAGGGTCAGACAATGACTCAAAAATGAAACTTTTGGATCCCATTGAATATAAAGGTTTTTTAATTTACCAAGATGCAATGTCTGAATCAGGGCAATATCGTGTCGCTGGTAAAATTAGTAAAGATGTTAATGGTGAAATATGTACTCACCGTTTTATCCGCTCCGATGTCGTAGCTAGTAGAAGCGACGCTGATGAGCTTATGCTTAAAAAAGCAAAAATGCTCATCGATCAGATGGGCGAGAAAATCTTTTCCTAACATCGTCCAACTTGATAAAAATCATAATGAATATCCTCATTAGTCGATACCCTTATTCATTGAGTAAAATACATGGCTAATATCCTGTTTTTATAGAGCTTTGTGATAAGTGGTTCGACCTCTGCTTTGTTTGGATGTCGTTGTGTTTTTGTCTTTCACCTATGA
>NZ_CAWNTB010000002.1:0-12951 GCF_963877065.1 Vibrio sp. V01_P9A10T6 | reverse complement strand
ACTGTACGCTTTTAGGATACAGATGAAGATGCCCGTTATCACAGGAATCTGCAAAAGATAACTCGTAACCTTGATTTCGTTTCCCTCTCTAAATAGAGTAGCCGTCAGTAGAGCCCGTGTCTCAATGTTTTCGAGGTCGATTTGTCGCATTTTCATCAAGCTATTGCTCGGTTAATCGAGCAAATAAACGACGCGAAGGATGATGACGTTCGTTTTGTACAAATACTGCAAGAAGCTCCCCCTTTCGCGCCAATTGATTGGCTTGAAGCGCAACCCATTTTCCCTAAATTTTATTGGCAGTCACGCGATACGCGCGAAGAAGTAGTGGCATTAGGTCAGCTGTATACTTTTTCTGAGGCTGAACCTGCCTACGCTATTCTTGGTCAGGAGCAGCGAGTTTGGGGTGGACGTTCTTTTGATGGGCATACGGACAAAAATCGCCGTTGTCTATCCTCATTCTTCTTTTTACCGCAAATTGAGCTGATTTGCTGTGATGGTCAGTGGTCATTGGCGGCGAATATTACCGCTGAACGCCAACGAACCTTGGTCGCACTGCATAAACTGCAACTTGAAGTTAGTCCGTTACGTGGTATGACGTCACATATAAAACAGGTCACCCATCAACCTAATGAGGTGAAGTGGCAGCAGTTGGTCAATCAAGTGCTTGAGGGAATTGATCATCAAGCGTTTAAGAAAGTGGTGCTCGCGCGGCAAACGACACTCAGTTTAGATAAGCCGTTAAGCGCGGCGCAGTTGCTTAAGGCAAGTGCGGCGCACAATCATCACAGTTTTCATTTTTTATTAGCATTTGATCAAAAACACAGCTTTATGGGGTCGACACCTGAGCGTTTGTACGCTCGTCAAGGGCAGACTTTGTATACCGAAGCGCTGGCGGGAACTATAGGTCGGGGAGAAAATGCGAGCCAAGACATGGAGTTATCTCATTGGCTTACTCAAGACAGTAAAAATCTTAATGAAAATCAATATGTAGTGGATGACATTATTGAACGGTTAACGCCTCATTCTGAAAGGGTTGATGTTGAACAGGACGTCCGTTTAGTGCGTTTGCGCAAAGTGCAACATTTAAAACGGGGTATCCATGCGCAGTTGAAAAAGGGTGTGAATGGTGTACAACTGCTGAACGCGTTACAACCGACCGCGGCCGTGGCTGGCCTGCCGCGTAAAGCGGCGATGGATTTTATTCAGGCTAATGAGCCTTTTGCACGTGGTTGGTATGCCGGCTCAGTCGGTTATTTTAGCCATCAACAAGCGGAGTTTTGTGTGGCGATTCGCAGCGCTTTGCTGGTGGACAATCAGGTCCAACTGTTTGCCGGAGCTGGCATTGTTCCAGGTTCAGTTGCTGAGCATGAATGGCAAGAGTTAGACAAAAAAATGGCAACCTTACTGAGTTTGATCAGCGACCATTTTCCTCTAGGAGTGGCGTCATGAAGCATGACCAAGCAGTGCTGAACCGAATTTGGAGCCAAACGCTACTTGAGGAGCTTACTCGACTTGGGGTGCAAGAGATCTGTATTGCACCAGGTTCACGCTCGACACCTTTGACCTTAGAGGCGGCCGCCAATCACAAGCTCTCAATCCATACTCACTTTGATGAGCGTGGGCTGGGCTTTCTTGCTTTAGGTCTTGCTAAGGCGAGCCAAAAGCCAGTTGCGGTGATTGTCACTTCTGGCACGGCGGCGGCTAATTTACTGCCAGCGATTGCTGAGTCACACCTCACGGGTGAAAAACTCGTTGTACTCACGGCTGACCGGCCCGTTGAGCTCGTGGGATGCGGTGCGAATCAAGCAATCAATCAACTAGGTATTTACTCATCACATGTCACGCAGGCGGTGAATCTACCCAGTCCATCGACGACTATTCCATTGACTTGGTTGTTAACCACAGTGGATGAGGCTATGGCTAACCAAGATTATATGGGTGGTGCAATACATATTAACTGTCCCTTTCCCGAACCACTTTATGCCGAACATGATGTAGATCTCTACGCGGACTATTTGGCTGTGATTGAAGCGTGGCGTCAGCGTGAGCAAGCATTCAGCTCTCGCCAGTACCAAACCGAAACCAAAACGTTAGATGATGGTGCATGGCTGAGTAAAAAAGGGCTGGTGATTCTTGGTTCGTTGACGTTAGCTGAAGCGAAGAAGGCCAAGCACTTTGCCAACAAACTTGGCTGGCCAGTCTTATGTGATCCACAATCAGGCGTGAGCAGCGAATGGGCGCATTTTGATTTATGGTTGCAAAATGCGCGAGCACGTGAGCTGCTTAGTGAAAGTGAGGTGGTGATCCAATTCGGTTCACGGCTGGTCTCAAAACGGCTTACTCAATGGCTAGCTAGCCATGCTCACGCGGGTAACGTGCAGTATATTTATGTCTCACCCCAAATGGCACGTAATAATCAAAACCATCTGATGCAACAGCAGTTTGTCACTGATATTGCGTGCTGGGTCGATCGGCATATTGGTAAATTAACGGCTTTAGGTGCGGCGCAAGCGGGTTGGTCGGATCGGATAAAAAGTGTGGCGCAAGAGATTGCCCAATTGGCTAAATTGCATTTGAACGGTGACTCTTCCATTACAGAAATTGGTTTAGCGCTCGATATGGCCGAGCGCAGCGAAGGGGCTGACCTATTTATCGGCAACAGTTTGTTCGTCCGTTTAGCCGATATGTTTGCTCAAATTGAGGGACGTTCGGTTTACTCCAATCGAGGCGCTTCGGGCATTGATGGCTTAGTGGCAACCGCCGCAGGAGTACAGCGAGCCAATCATAATCCAATGTTGGTATTTATTGGTGACACGTCATTGCTGTATGATCTGAATTCTCTAGCTCTGCTTAGCCAAGTCAGCACGCCTCTGGTGCTGGTGGTGGTGAATAATGATGGTGGCGCTATTTTTGATCTATTACCCGTTCCCAAAACGCACAAAACCGCCTTGTACCAAATGCCCCATGGCTACCAATTTGAACACGCCGCACGGCAGTTTCGTTTAGGTTATGCTTGTCCGCAAACCTTATCTGCTTATCAAAGCTTGGTCCGTGAACATTTACAGCAGGGTACTGGCACCTTATTGGTTGAAGTGACCACGCCGTCTGGGCAAGCCGGTGAGCAAATCACACAATTTACCCAGCAAGTCTATGCTTTGTAGTCGTTTTTATTGCAGCACCACCACAGGTTCTACGTCGGTCGAGCCTGTGGTGGTTTTTCTACATGGTTTACTAGGCAGTGGGCGAGATTGGTCGAAAACGGCGCTTTTCCTTTCGCCATACTCGCAATTATGGATTGATCTTCCCGGTCATGGCGGTAGTCAGTCTCTCTTATGTGATGATTTTGATGAGTGCTGCGCTCACATTTCTGCAACCGTGCTTAAGCAGCTTGGCGAAAAAACACCTATCGTATTGGTGGGCTATTCACTTGGTGGAAGGCTGGCAATGTATGGCGTGGCGATGCAGCGTTTTTCGGCGTTGAATATTCAAGGTTTGATCGTTGAGGGTGGCCACTTCGGCTTGCAGAGTTCTTTTGAACGTGAACAACGATTGAAAAATGATCACCATTGGGCACATCGTTTCCAAACTGAGCAGATTGAGCGAGTTTTGGTCGATTGGTATCATCAACCCGTTTTTTCTTCATTAAATCATGAGCAAAGACAAACTTTAGTCACTCAACGCAGTGCTAATCTTGGGGTGGCAGTGGCTCACATGCTACTTTCGACTTCATTGGCAAAGCAGCCTTATCTGCTCGCACAACTTGAGCAAGTCGCATTGCCAATGGTCTATATTTGTGGGGAGAAGGACAGTAAGTTTGTTCATCTGGCACAGCAAAGCGGCTTCGAATATCGCCAAGTGCAGGCTGCAGGGCATAATGTCCATTATGAGCAGCCTGAAGTATTTGCTCATCTTATTCAAGAATTTATCAGCCAATGCTAACGCGTTGGTTCAAAAACAATAATTAATAGAACAATGGAAAGCACCATGGCTAAAACAGTCGGTATTACTGAACAAGAATTGTACGCACCAGTCATCTGGAGTGACTGCAGCGCCGAATATGAAGATATTCACTATCACAAATCGCAAGATGGCATTGCCAAAATTACGATTGCCCGCCCTCAGGTGCGTAATGCCTTTCGCCCACAAACGGTTAAAGAGATGATCAGTGCGCTGGCCGATGCGCGTTATGATGAGCAAGTTGGCGTGATCATTCTAACTGGTCTTGGTGAAGCGGCATTTTGCTCTGGTGGCGATCAAAAAATTCGTGGCGACTACGGCGGCTATCGTGATGAGTCCGGTACGCATCATCTCAATGTGCTCGATTTCCAACGCCAAATTCGTACCTGTCCGAAACCTGTAATTGCGGCGGTTGCTGGTTGGGCTGTCGGTGGTGGCCATGTGCTGCATATGATGTGCGATTTAACTATAGCGGCAGAAAATGCCCAGTTTGGTCAAACAGGGCCCAAAGTGGGTTCATTCGATGGTGGATGGGGTGCGTCTTACATGGCCCGTATCGTTGGGCAGAAAAAAGCGCGTGAAATTTGGTTCCTTTGCCGTTTTTATGATGCTCAAGAAGCGTTGGACATGGGGCTGGTCAACACGGTTGTGCCAGTAGCTGATTTAGAAAAAGAGACGGTTCGCTGGTGTCGTGAAGTATTGCAGCATAGCCCTATGGCGCTGCGCTGTTTGAAAGCAGCGCTCAACGCAGATTGTGACGGCCAAGCAGGTTTGCAAGAACTGGCGGGTAACGCAACCATGATGTTCTATATGACAGAAGAGGGGCAAGAAGGGCGCAATGCCTTCAATGAAAAACGCCGCCCTGATTTCAATAAATTCCCTCGTAATCCTTAAGCGTAAAATCGGCTCAAATCATCCATTTTCCGTGATGATTTGGGCTAGTGGTCTCAATGAACAAAGTCGAATATCGAACAAAAGGTTGAAATTATGCGCAGCGCAACACTGTATCGCTACTGTTTACCGATGGATAGCGGCGTTATTCTCCGCAATCAGAAGCTGGTAGAACGTGAAGGTCTGATCATTGAATTACAAGATGATCACGGTTCAGCGTTGGGTGAAGTTGCCCCATTACCCGGTTTCAGTTTAGAGTCACTTGAGCAAGCACAGCAGCAGTTAATAGCGCAGCTTCAGCTTTGGGTTAGTGGTGAGCTTATTACCTATGATGATCTTTTTCCTTCTGTTGCCTTTGGTTTGTCGATGGCGGAGTTAGAGCTGGATGGTGGGTTGCCTCAAGCCGGACACTATCACGCAGCACCTTTGTGCTCGGGAGACCCTGATGAACTGATCCCGCTTCTGAACGCGCTACCGGGCGATCATAGAGTTGCGAAGATTAAAGTTGGGCTGTACGAAGCGATTCGCGATGGGATGATCGTAAATCTGTTTTTAGAATCCATGCCTGATTTGCAATTGCGTCTTGATGCTAACCAAGCTTGGACACCCGCTAAAGCTGAAAAATTTGCCCAATATGTCTCTCCTTCGCTGCGTCAACGCATTGCGTTTTTGGAAGAGCCGTGTCCATCTCCCAGTGACAGCTTGGCTTTCGCTATCAATACGGGCATTGCGATTGCGTGGGATGAAACCTTACAGCAAGCCGTTCGCCGTGCAGATTTTCAGCTAGAAGATCTGACGGGAGCGAAAGCCATTGTGATTAAACCGACCTTGATTGGGTCGGTACAGCGCTGTATCGCTTTGATTGAAAAAGCTAAAACATTAGGCATTCAAGCCGTTATTAGCTCTAGCATCGAATCGAGCTTAGGGCTTTGCCAATTAGCTCGTTTTGCGCAGTGGCAACTGCCTAATGAAATTCCGGGGCTAGATACGATTAGTTTGTTTAAAGCACAACTCGAAAGCGCATGGCCCAACAGCGCATTGCCGATACAAACGCTCGCACAGCAAACGGTGGTTTGGCAATCTCAATGCGAGTAGGCGTTTTCTTTTGCCAAAAGCCGTGGCAACAACATGCTTTGTATACGCCGCACGCGATCGCCTTGCGTACGGCGAATCAAACCTACACTTGGCAGCAGTTAGCGAACCGTATTGACGCTTATGCTTTTGCAATGCAGCAACAAGGTTTGCAGAACCAAGATGTGCTGACGTTAGTGGGTAAGAACAGCCTTGAGTTAGTGTTCATCTACCTTGCGTCGTTAAAACTTGGCGTGATCTGCGCCATCACCATGCCACAACCTGTGATGCTGCTGAAACAGAAACTCAGTACCTTATACGGAGAGAATCAACCACATTGGTTATGGTTAGGTGAAGGAGCTAAGCTTGAGGAGAGTGGGCTAACTTCATTGCTCGCTGAGGCTAACATCCAGCTTTTTACTCATGAACATGTTACTCATGAACATGTTTCGCCGCCTACGAACGCTATGGTAAACAAGGCTGAGACACAGTTTGCCTCAATCATCTTTACTTCTGGCTCTACTGGGGTTCCTAAAGCCGTTATTCATACTTTTCAGCAGCATTGGTCGTCAGCCAGTGGTTTACTTGAGGTATTTTCATTTCGTTGCCATGATACGTGGCTGCTGAGTTTACCGATGTATCATGTGTCTGGGTTAGCCATTATTTATCGCTGGCTAGTCGCTGGTGCTTGCTTAAAAGTCGGCAGCGGCGATCTCACCCAAGATATAATTCATGTCACGCATGCTTCATTGGTTGCTACTCAACTGAAGCGTTTATTAGACAGTAAAACACCACTCGCATTAACGCACGTGCTGCTTGGCGGAGGCCATATCCCAAACTATCTCGCCCAGCAGGCGGCAAAGCATGGCATTGAAACTTGGGTGGGTTATGGCATGACGGAAGCGGCTTCCACGGTCACAGCAAAACGTGTTAACGCAAGCCAGAGTGTTGGCCACGTGCTACCTAAACGGCAAGTGAAACTACAGGGCCAGCGCATTTTCATTGGCGGTGAAACCATATCCAGTGGCTATTACCAACAAGGCTTAATCACGCCTCTTATCGATGAACAAGGATGGTTCGACAGCCAAGATCTTGGCTACTGGCAGAATGATGAGCTGTGCATTATTGGCCGCGTTGATAACCAATTCATCTCTGGAGGCGAAAACATTCATTGTGAAGAGATTGAAGCGGTATTATCTCACCACCCCGATATTATTTTAGCGATGGTGATCCCTGTTCATGATGATGAGTTTGGCGCGCGCAGCGTTGCTTTGTTGCAATGCCAAACTATGCCTAAAAAAGAGGCGTTAGAGCAGTGGCTCAATGGCAGGCTTGAAAAATTTAAATATCCCATCGATTATTTTTTAATACCAAATCACTTGAGCGAAACGGGTATTAAAATATCGCGCAAGACCTTAAAAACATGGCTCACCGAACATCAGCTGCGTTATCGACCACTCAATGAGCGATCACCATTTGATGGTCTGGTGCTGCCAATCCACAAAACAGACGGGCTTATCTAACATTTCCTTTTGCTGTAGTTGATAAAGTTGCTTAGCCACAAACTCCGGTTCAAAGAGCTTATCGCTAGCCACATTATGCTGAAATGGTTTAGAAAGCGGGGTGTCGGTGGTTCCCGGATGAAACAGAATAGTTTGTGTGTTGGGATGAGTGCGAGCTAGCTCTATCGCAAAACTTTTCGTCGCCATATTTAGCGCCGCTTTACTCATCCGATAGCTGTACCAGCCGCCACTGTGGTTATCCTCTAAGCTACCTATCCGCGCGCTAAAAACCGTAATTTTTGCAAAAGATTGACGATCAATAAGTGATGGTAAATATTGGAACCAACGCACTTGGCTCAAAACGTTACATTGTAAAAGCCATTGAAAGTAAGACTCGTCAAACCTTGAGATACGCTTTTCCGGTGTATAGGTGCCGTTGTGTAGTTGCCCATTAAAAAACACAATTTGATCGAACTTATGCCCGATGTCGGCCAATGTTTTGGCAATCAAGGCCGTTGATTCGATACTGTAGTCGGTTGGAAAATGTTCGCTTGAGGATTGGGCGAGATATTTTTGTCTTGAGACGGTAACGATTTCTGGCGCTAAAGTCTGCGCTTTGAGCTCCCTTATAAAAGCTTGGGCGATGATGCTTGAGGCGCCAATAATGAGGTATTTCATTGTTATCACTCTCTGTTTTTACAAACGCCATTACGGCATTGAGCATGACTAAACCAGCGAGATATCGACATGCGATGTTTTGCAAAAAGGAGGTAAATTTGGTCGCTAATCCATTTTAGGATGGGCAAGCGCGTGATGAATAACCAGCGATGTTTGTTGACTAAACGCCAAGCTAGAACGGTCACATCCAGCCCATAAAGCAGATTGCCTTGTTGATCTAAGCCATGCAATATCGATAACGCCTTGCTTTTGTCGATAGAAGGAAAGCTACGCATAGCATCGGCGTCATTTATGTCGATAAGCTGAACCCGACCATGGTGATCGAAGGTTTTTAATGAACGCATTTCATTGCAGCATAAAGGACACTGCGCATCGAAAAAAATCACTAAAGATGGGGTACTCATATGTATGTCATCAGCCTAACAGCCTGTTAATAACATATTTGTACGTTCACTCTTCAGTATAAGATCAAGCTAGTGTTTGGTTTGCACCCAATCCCAATCTAACGCCAATCCCCCCTGAGTTCGGCGACTTTTTGTTGTATCACTTGTGTTGTTGCCTCTTTTGGGGGGACGGGCTCGCCAGCTTCAATTTCTATATGTGACCAAAAACGAGTCGGTAGCCCACAGCAGGCGCGCCCTTTGGCACGGCTAAAATAGCTTCCCCACAATCCCTTCAATGCCATGGGGATGACTGGCACAGAGCTGCGTTTTAAAATAATATCCATCCCGCGCATGAAATCACTGATTTCGCCATCCGCGGTTAACCGTCCCTCTGGGAAAATGCAGACGATATGCCCTTCTGCCAATGCTTGTTCTACATCGTTAAAGGCTTGGCGGATAGAACCGCGACGCGTTGCGGAAATAGGTATCACGCCTGCACGTTTCAAAAAGCGACGAAGTGGCGGCAAATTGGCGTAATCCTCTTCCATCACAAAACGAATTAAGCGAGGACAAACCGCGCTCAGCAACAGTGCATCCATATAGCTAACATGATTGCACACCAGCAGTGCTCCGCCCTTTTCAGGTAAGTGATGAAGATTTTTGTGGCTGACTCGATACATGGTATGCGTCAGCATCCACATTAGAAATCGCACCAAGAAGACCGGGACTTGGTAGCATAAATAGAGTGCAACAAAGCCATTAAGCAAAGCTAATATAATGAAGAACTGAGGGATTGTAAGCTCAAGAAAGCTCAAACAGACAATCCCTAATAGTGCGCTCGCCACCATAAACAGTGAGTTGTAGATATTTAAAGCGGCAATGACTTGTGCGCGTTGAGTGACTTTAGCACGCTGCTGCATTAGCGCATATAAAGGCACAATGAAGATGCCACCGCAGACGCCAATCAACAATAGGAAAAGAAACATCGGCCATAGTGATTGGTAGCTGATAAATTGATAAAAATCAGTAAATTGAGGCAGTTTTTCTGGTACGGAGGTTGCCATTAAATAGCCAAATAATGTAATGCCAAAACTGCCGATAGGCACGATGCCGATCTCTATTCTATGATGCGATAATTTGTCACAGGTCAATGAGCCAGTGGCAATACCAACAGAAAACAGTGCTAGCAAAAAAGAAACGGCGCTCTCTGTGCCATATAAATAGTGATGCGTGAAATTTGGAAATTGAGTTAAGTAGGCGGCACCTAAAAACCAGAACCAACTGATCGCCATTACGCATTGGAAAATAGTACGGTCTTGTTTGGCAATCGCAATGGTCTGCTTGGTTTGCTTAATGGGCTGCCAGCGAAAAACGAGATCGGGTGCGCAAGCAGGGGCTTTAGGAATATGACGGCTGGCTAAATAGCCTAATAACGCAAATAGCACCACTGCGCCAGCAGCCACGTATTTAGTGTAGGGCATCGAGGCAATGAGCCCAGCCCCCAATGTGCCTAATAAAATCGCTAAAAATGTGCCTGTTTCCACTAACGCATTACCCGGAACCAATTCATTTGGCTTGAGTTGTTGCGGCAATAAAGCGTATTTGACTGGGCCAAAAAAGGCCGATTGTGTCCCCATCAAAAACAGTAATAACAGTAAAATGGCGTAACTCTCGGTCATAAAACCGATCGCGCCAAGACACATGATGCCAATTTCAGCCAATTTCACTTTACGAATGAAAGCGGATTTTTCGTACTTGTCAGCAAGCACACCAGCAGAGGCAGAAAAAAGGAAAAAAGGAAGAATGAATAGCCCTGCGGCAAGGTTAATAAATAAATTACTGGAAACCGGTAACACGTTCGCTCCAGCAAACGCGACCAATAGCAGCAAGACATTTTTAAAGATGTTATCGTTAAATGCGCCAAAAAACTGGGTGATGAAATACGGAAGAAATCGTTGCTGAGTCAGCAATGAAGATTGAGATTGACTCATTGATGGTCCTTATCGCGCCCAGTGATTAAGATAGTTTGAGAGTAGGTTTTCAATCAGCTCTTTCCCATCGATGGGTTCGGCGGCGAAAAATTTATCATCTACGCTTAATAAGGTAATACCATGTACGCCAGACCACAGGACTCGGCTTGCTTGCAGCACTTCTTGTTGCGAGTGTTGTGGAGCAAGGATGGTCAATAAACCTTCAAGCATGGCGGTCATGTTGTCGATGCGCTCTGCTTGCCACTGGGGAAGTCGTTCACCATTCATATTATGTTCAAAAATAAGTTGCCAGCGATTGGGGTGCAACTGAGCAAAATCGTGGTAGCAATAGGCCAATTTATACAACGCTTCTTTTGGATCGCTACACTTTCCCACCACTTTTTTCGCTTGTGAAGAGAGTTCATCCAAGGTTTGAGCGACCACATGCAACAATAAAAGATTGTAACTGCCGAAGACATTGACCAAAGTGCTAGGTACGTAGCCAATCATGGTTGCGATTTTACGCAGGCTGAGCTCGTGATAAGTGTGATTTTGAAGAAAATGCTTCGCGGTCTTGAGTGTCAATGCAATCAGTTCTTCTCGGGTGTGATCGTTTCGTCTGGCCATGGTTACGTATCAATTATGAACAACGTTCGATATTCTAGTGGGGTGGTGTATAAGCGTCAACTTATGGACGGTTAATTTGCAATATTCTGATACATGTCTGCGAGAAGCAACGGTTTTCTTGTCTATCCGAAGTGGTTATGATGAGTAAGCCTCAATAATTATAACCCTAAGGAAAAACATGAAACGTTTTTTTTCCCTTGTAGCATTGCTGATGGTTGCTGTTGCGATCACACCGATAGCAGAAGCAAAGAAATTTGGCGGTGGTAAATCGTTTGGTAAAAGCTATAAAACGGCTCCAGCTCCCAAACAGCAGACTCAAAAAAATGACACCATTAAGCAAGATCAAGCAGGTAAAGCTGGTTCGACCAAAAAAGGTCTGATGGGCGGATTACTGGGTGGTTTACTCGCTGGTGGTCTACTAGCGGCTTTCTTTGGCGGCGCGTTTGAGGGTATTCAATTTATGGATATTCTGATCTTCGGCCTGATTGCTTTTGTGCTCTTTAAACTGATGCGCGGTATGCTTGGTGCGAAGCAGGGTAGCATGAATCGGCAGCAGCCTGCGTTTGGTGGCGTGAATAACCGAACGGAGTTTGAACAGCCGAACGTGCACAATTTTGAACAACAGCCTCAAGCCACGGGTGGTTTTGGAGCGAATGCACACAGCGATATCCCACATAACTATCCAGCCGGTTTTGATAAGGTAGCTTTCATTAATGGTGCGCGCGAACACTACCGTATTTTGCAAGGTGCTTGGAACCATAACCAACTTGAAACTGTTGAAGAATATGTATCGGCGAGCTTGTTTGAAGATTTAAAACAAGAGCGCGCAAAGCTAAACGGTGAACAGCACACAGATGTGATGTACGTAGACGCTGAAGTCGTTCGCGCCGATTACGATGCAAGTAAAGCGCAGTTGAGTTTGCAGTTTACTGGCCGCTACCGCGATTCCGTGGAAGGCATTGAAGAAGATATTAATGATGTGTGGCATTTAGAGCGTGATTTAACCGTACCTAATGCACCTTGGTTGATTGTTGGCATTCAAGGCTAAGACTTTTCACGATGGATCCAAAACGCCCAAGCTTGTCTTGGGCGTTTTGCTAGGTCACTAAGCTAATTTAGCCGTTGTTTCAAAGGCTTCTAATTTTGAAAGATAAGGTGTTAAATCACCAATATTGTTTTTCACCCAATCGGCACAGTAATAGGTATCTAAATAACGTTCGCCGCTGTCGCATAACAGCGTCACGATGGAGCCTGTTTCACCTCGTTGTTTCATCTCACTGGCAATTTGCAAAACCCCATAAAGATTGGTTCCGGTAGAAGGGCCTGCTTTGCGGCCGAGTAGTTTTTCCAACCAATAGATCGTAGCGACACTGGCGGCATCCGCAACGGTACGCATTTCATCGACTACGCCGGGAATAAAACTTGGTTCAACTCGTGGACGACCAATTCCTTCAATTTTGCTACCACACTGCAAGGTTAAGCTTGGGTCTCGGCTTTTGAAATAATCATGAAATACCGAGTTTTCAGGGTCGACGACGCACAGTTTGGTATTGTGTTTTTGGTAGCGAATAAAGCGGCCTATAGTTGCTGAGGTTCCGCCTGTGCCCGGGCTCATTACAATCCATGTCGGAACGGGGTGATCTTCCATTTGCATTTGGTTAAAGATACTGTCGGCAATATTGCTATTACCACGCCAGTCGGTCGCACGTTCAGCATAAGTGAACTGGTCCATATAATGGCCATTCAGTTCTTTGGCTAAGCGGTGTGATTCGGCATAAATTTGATCAGAGCGATCGACTAAATGCGCTTGGCCGCCATAAAGCTCAATCTGCTCAATTTTTTTTCGTGCAGTACATTTGGGCATTACAGCAA
>NZ_CAWNTB010000001.1:0-12985 GCF_963877065.1 Vibrio sp. V01_P9A10T6 | reverse complement strand
TTCCAGGACCACCACCGTAAGGTCTGTCATCGACGGTGCGATGTTTGTCATGAGTGAAATCTCGAGGATTCCAAGCTTCAATAGACAGCAAACCTTTTTTAACCGCTTGACCTGTTACTCCAAAATCAGTAACAGAACGGAACATTTCAGGAAATAGGCTTATAACGCCAACCCACATGTGTTCTCTCGCTCTGAAATTTTAGAGTTAGAATGCCGGATCCCAGTCAACTTCGATCCGTCGAGCTTCGCGATCAACATTCTTGATCACTTGCTCTTCAAGGTACGGTACCAACCGTTCCTTTTGGCCAAAAGCATCTTTCAAATTCGCTTTCACAACCAGAACATCGTTGGAGCCAGTTTCTAATAGGTCAGTGACCTCACCAAGGTTATACCCCTTAGTGGTAATAACTTGCATACCGAACAATTCACGCCAGTAGAATTCATCTGCTGACAATTCTGGTAATGATGCGGGATCAATAGCAATTTCAAAGTTGGTGAGTAGATGTGCGTCTTCTCGAACATCTAAACCTTCAAGTTTTACCACCATACTCTTACCATGGCGCTTCCAACTCTCTACTTTGTACTCGATCCACTGGCCTTTTTGGTTAATAAACCAAGGGCTGTAATCAAAAATACTTTCAGCTTCGTCTGTGTAGGAAAAAACTTTGAGCCAGCCACGAATGCCATAGGTAGCACCAAACTTGCCCATAACAATCTTTTCGTTTTCTTTGCTCATTGTTTCTTTACCTTTCATCGACATAAGCTAATGTTCTTCTATAAAAGTAAGAATTAAGCCGCTTTTTGAGCGTCTTTTACTAGCTTAGCTACGCGATCAGATAGAGATGCGCCTTGACCAACCCAATGGTTAACGCGATCTAGATCAACACGTAGGCCTTCTTCTTGGCCAGTAGCCGTAGGATTAAAGAAACCTACTTTCTCGATGAAACGGCCAGTTACTGCGTTACGGCTATCCGCAACTACGATTTGATAAAATGGACGCTTTTTAGCGCCGTGACGTGCCAAACGAATGGTTACCATGTCGTCCTCTTTGCTTTCTCAATAATAAAATTAACCCCAAAAACCATTTACGAAAAACAGTCTGGGGTCTCGTGCCAAAATAAAGCCTCGGAATTTTACTCTTATTCCGAGGCTTTGCAAGGGGTTTAGCTATTTTTTCACCAGCAGAAGCATTATGCTTTTGCAGTGATGAGCATCACGCTTTAGTAAATTTTAAGCATCGCAATGAGTTAGGTTAACGGCCAAAGAAACCGCCGCCGCCCATGCCACCCATTCCGCCCATCATGCCTTGCATATTACGCATCATGCCTTTCATGCCACCTTTCTGCATTTTTTTCATCATTTTCTGCATTTGGGTGAACTGTTTCAGTAAGCGGTTAACATCTTGTACTTGGGTGCCAGAACCCGTCGCGATACGTTTTTTACGTGAACCTTTTATCATGTCTGGGTGCTGGCGCTCGTGCATGGTCATCGAACAGATGATCGCTTCCATCTGCTTGAACATCTTATCATCGACCTTGTCTTTCACGTTGGCTGGTAGGTTTGCCATGCCGGGCAGTTTATCGAGCATGCCCATCATGCCGCCCATATTCTGCATTTGCCCGAGCTGTTCGCGGAAATCTTCTAAATCAAATCCTTTCTTTTCCTTGAATTTTTTAGCTAGGCGTTCTGCTTGCTCGTGATCAACATTACGTTGTAGATCTTCAATTAATGAGAGAACATCGCCCATTCCCAATATGCGTGATGCAATACGATCAGGATGGAAAGGCTCGAGCGCGTCAGTTTTTTCACCGACCCCTAAGAATTTAATCGGTTTACCGGTGATATGACGAACGGAAAGTGCGGCACCACCTCGAGCATCACCATCAACTTTGGTTAAGATAACCCCCGTTAACGGCAGCGCATCACCAAAGGCTTTTGCGGTGTTCGCGGCATCTTGCCCCGTCATGGCATCCACAACGAACAATGTTTCAATCGGATTAATCGCCGCATGCAGATCTTGGATCTCTGCCATCATCAGTTCATCAATAGCAAGACGGCCTGCAGTGTCGACAATCAGCACATCGAAGAATTTCTTCTTCGCATGGTCAATGGCCGCATTGGCGATATCAATCGGTTTTTGGTCGGCTGAAGAAGGAAAAAATTCAACGTCCAGATCGTTAGCTAGCGTTTCAAGCTGTTTTATCGCCGCTGGGCGATAAACGTCAGCCGAAACCACCAGTACTTTCTTTTTATCGCGTTCTTTAAGCAGCTTAGCAAGCTTACCAACACTGGTGGTTTTACCCGCGCCTTGTAAACCCGCCATTAAAATCACTGCTGGCGGCTGGGCGGCAAGGTTCAGCGCTTCGTTGGATTCGCCCATTACCGCTTCAAGCTGCGCTTGAACAATCTTGATGAACTCTTGCCCCGGTGTCAGCGATTTAGACACCTCAACACCCACTGCGCCCTCTTTAACGCGCGCGACAAAATCACGCACTACAGGCAGTGCCACGTCCGCTTCAAGCAGCGCCATGCGCACTTCGCGTAGGGTTTCTTTAATATTGTCTTCGGTGAGACGGCCTTTGCCGCTGATATTTTTCAGCGTCTTGGATAGTCGATCCGTTAAATTTTCAAACATCGTTGTCTCTTCGCTAGTTCGGCGATTAATTGGGGTCAGTATACCTTAGCCAATCTAATAGTCATACCCATTGACGCTTCGCGATAAGCGACTTAAACCCGTAAACGTAACATTGGGTCCCAACACAGGGGGGGCAAAAAGAGTTATCTCTGCGATTTATCGAATAAAAACCTTCATCCTGTTAATTATTTGCACCATGACCTCAACTAAGGTGGGTATATGTCAAATCAATCGGTATCCAACGTAGCTCATTATCGTGATGCAAGGTATAATTCGCCAATTCAGCCACCATTTTGTAAGAAGTATGGAAAACTTAATCGCAATAGTCGCCACTATTTTGTATTTTTTATCCATAGCGACCATTATTCCAGGCTTAGTTAATCAAACTGGGATTCGTGCGCAGACAGTATTGTTCAGTTCAGCACTGGCGCTGGCTTTTCATGCGTGGTTACTGAGTGATTTAATCTTCAACGCTAATGGGCAAAACCTCAGTATGCTCAATGTGGCATCATTGATAAGCTTTATCATCTCACTGGTGATGAGCATTGCGATGTTAAAAACGCGCTTGTGGTTTCTGTTGCCGGTGGTGTACAGCTTCGCCGCGATCAACGTCAGCGCCGCCTCATTTCTTCCCAGCATGTTCATGACTCACTTAGAAAACAATCCGCCACTGTTGTTGCATATTTCTCTAGCACTATTTTCGTATTCAACCCTTTCGATTGGCGCACTCTACGCTTTGCAATTGGCTTGGCTGGACTACAAACTAAAGAAAAAGAAGATGCTAACCATCAACCCCAATTTGCCACCACTACTGATGGTAGAAAGGCAACTGTTTAAAATCATCTTGATAGGTAACGTATTACTTACTGGTACCTTGATTACTGGTTTTGATTTTGTCGGTGATATGTTTGCTCAAGGCAAAGCGCATAAAGGCATTTTGTCTTTCATTGCTTGGGTTGTCTATTCTGTATTGTTGTGGGGACATTACCGAAAAGGTTGGCGCGGTAGAAAAGTGACTTGGTTTGCTGTCGCTGGTGCAACCTTACTCACACTGGCCTACTTTGGTAGCCGTTTTGTAAAAGAAATCATTTTGAGCTAACTCAACACGTTTGATAGCGTATTGACACATTCATTTAATTAGATCATTACTTAATCACACTATTTATAAGGAAAAACCACGTTTTGGACGACATTTCAACGGGTATATTGTTTGCACTACTCGCGGGTCTCATCGTAATTTCGGCTTATTTTTCAGGTTCAGAAACCGGCATGATGTCTTTGAACCGCTACCGCTTAAAGCACTTAGCCAATACCGGCCACAAAGGTGCAAAGCGTGTTGAAAAACTGCTTGATCGTCCAGATCGCCTCATTGGTTTGATACTCATTGGCAACAACCTAGTCAATATTTTAGCTTCTGCAATTGCCACTATTATTGGTATGCGCCTTTATGGGGATCTAGGAGTGGCCATTGCCACTGGTGCGCTGACGTTGGTCGTTCTGGTTTTTGCTGAAGTGACGCCAAAAACATTAGCAGCGCTTTACCCTGAACGCGTCTCTTACGCCAGCAGCATCTTACTGACCTTCTTAATGAAGATATTGTCACCATTGGTGATGTTCATTAACTTCATTACCAATGGTTTCATCCGCTTACTAGGCCTTAAGGCCAAGCATGGGGCGGAGGATCATCTAAGCTCTGAAGAGTTGAGAACCGTCGTCAACGAAGCGGGTGGTCTTATTCCTCGTCGCCACCAAGATATGCTGCTTTCCATTCTCGATCTCGAACATGTTACGGTGAACGACATCATGATCCCACGTAACGAAATTACTGGTATCAATATTAACGATGATTGGAAATCTATCGTGCGTCAGTTAACTCACTCGCCACACGGACGCGTGGTGCTTTACCGAGACAAAATTGATGAAGCGGTGGGCATATTGCGCCTTCGTGATGCTTCTCGTTTGATGTTGGAAAAAAAAGAGTTCAATAAAGAGATGATTTTACGTGCCGCTGATGAAGTCTACTTCATCCCGGAAGGCACACCGCTCAACGTACAATTACTTAAATTCCAACGCAACAAAGAGCGGATTGGCCTAATCGTTGATGAATATGGTGATATCAATGGCTTGATCACTGTTGAAGATATTCTCGAAGAGATTGTGGGGGAATTCACCACCTCAATGGCACCAAGCTTAGCCGATGAAATTACACCACAAAGTGATGGAAGCTTCTTGATTGATGGCAGCGCAAATATCCGTGACATTAACAAAGGGCTGAAGTGGAAACTGCCAACGACGGGCCCAAGAACCTTAAACGGTTTACTTTTGGAGCACCTTGAAGATATTCCAAGTAGCCATTTAAGTGTCAAAGTTTCTGGCCATGCGATGGAGATTGTAGATGTAGAAGAAAACCGCATTAAGCAGGTTAAAGTCTTTCCACGTAAAACCAAAAAACATTAATCGCCAGTCACTGCATAAAAGAAAGAAAAAAAGCTTGGTCACTGCCAAGCTTTTTGTTTTTAAAGGGACAGATCTGGCGATCTTTAATCCACTTTCAGCTCTTTGAGCATCGACTCAGGTAAAGCAAGCTCATCATTTTTATTCACCGCAATGCCTGCCGTGATAATCGATTGAGCAATCTCTTTAGCTTCTGTTAACGAGTGCATTGAGGCTGTACCACATTGGTATTCGTTTAGTTCAGGGATCTGATCTTGGCTCTCTACTTTTAGCACATCATGCATCGCCGCTAACCACGCTTGCGCCACTTGCGCTTCTGTTGGCGCGCCAATCAAACTCATGTAAAAACCTGTACGGCAGCCCATAGGTGAGATGTCGATGATTTCTACATCATGACCATTTAGGTGCGCACGCATAAAACCAGCGTATAAATGCTCTAAAGTGTGGATCCCTTTTTCTGAAAGAATATCTTTGTTTGGAGCAGTAAAACGGAGATCAAATACGGTGATTGTATCCCCTTTAGGCGTCTGCATATTTTTTGCCACACGTACCGCAGGCGCATGCATACGAGTGTGATCTACAGTAAAACTGTCGAGTAATGGCATTGCTTTCTCCTTATTTGGCAAAGAGCGATGCTCTGCCTATCAATGTTAGATTATGATCGAGAGATCATTTTAGGTACGAAAAATAGCTTTCAAGAAATTCTTCAAAACTTTGAGTATCGTGTTGTTCTATCTGTTGCTGAGCGGCTCGAGAACGCAGCACTTCCTCTTCCATCACAGACTCAGAATAAGTTTGATAGTGATGTGCCAGGTTGGCTTGTCGGTATTCGGCTCCTAATGCACAACCCACCTTACCGAGCCCGCCAAACTGTTTAGTCTGTTCAAGTAGTTGGGCGGAAAAGGTTAATTCTGGATTATCAATCCACGAGCTTAGTTTCTCGCATACGGCTTGGTATGCGTGGCCACCACAAGCGCTATCCATGACTTGCGCTATTTTGCGTAAGTCATCGAATACATTATGCGCCCACGCTTGCAGCGTCAGTTTCTCACCGCGACAGCCAATTTGTAACTCTAAACCCGGTTTACGACCTTCTAAAATCACTTTGTTCCAGTTATCTCGCCAACATGCTAGCTCACAATTGTCCATCGGATCTGAATCTGAAAGAGCGGTCCAAGTGAGGAACAGATCGAGAAAACGCACTTGATCTTCAGTAATACCAATCGGGCTAAACGGGTTTACGTCTAACGAACGAACTTCGATGTATTCGACTCCGCCTCTCTCTAACGCTTGTGACGGCTTTTCGTCATTTTTGGCCACACGCTTAGGACGGATCGGTGCATAGAGTTCGTTTTCTATCTGCAAAACATTGCTGTTGAGCTGACGATGTTCACCACCGACATACACGCCTAGTTCTGCAAACTCTTTTGATGGAGTGCGGATCGCCTGATTCAACCCTTCTAGATATTGATCCAAGCTATTAAAACCAATTTGCAAACCACTTTGCGCGCTATTGGTATAACCTAAATCACTGAGACGCAACGAGGTAGCATGAGGCAAATAAAGCGTTTTACCAATATTTTCAAATGGCAGATGGCTTTCACGTCCGCGCACAAACGATGAACATAACGCAGGTGATGCGCCAAAGAAATAGGGAATAAGCCAGCCAAAACGGTAGTAATTACGAATCACACCAAAATAGGCTTCCGATTTTGTCTCAGTACGCTGGGATTCAGTTTGCTCGCCATGCAAGGCATCCCAAAATGATTCTGGAAATGAAAAATTGAAATGCACGCCAGAAATGATCTGCATTAAGCTGCCGTAACGACGCTTTAAGCCTTCTCGATAAAGGGTTTTCATTTTACCCGTATTCGATGAACCATATTGCGCCAGTTCGATATCATCTTCGCTGCCAACATAACAAGGCATAGAAAGCGGCCACATCTTTTCGTCACCCAATTTGGTTTGAGCAAAATGGTGAATATCCGCCAGTTGTGAGAGTAAAGTCGGCACGTCATGAGAGACTGGTGTAATAAATTCAAGCAATGACTCCGCAAAATCAGTGGTGATCCAACGGTTGGTTAATGCGCTGCCGAGTGCTTCTGGATGAGGAGTCAGAGCTAACGAGCCTTCTGGGGTATAGCGTAACGTTTCACGCTCAACGCCTCGGCCAAACTGCTTAAACACTTCTGATTTTTTAGTGACTTGTTCAAGTCGTGCGGCAAAATTAGTCAAAATAATGATTCGCTTATAGGTGAATGATCCGAATGAAAGCGGCTCTAACTCAGCAAGAGAGTAGAATGGAGGCAAACAATCTGCCCCCTATAAATGTGTACTCTAGCGGATGATTTCAAGCTCTTCTACGGGAATATCTAATTTTTCAAGTTGTGGCTTCAACGTTTTCGCATCACCCACCACGATAATTTGATACTCTTGTGGTGCAAACCATTTAGCGGCGAGTTTATTGAGCGTTGATTTTTTTACGTTTTCTACCAGTTCATTTCGTTGCTGTAGGTAATCTTCATCCAAACTATAGGTCAAAATATTACTAAGCAACTGCGCTTTTTGTGATGGTGTTTCATACGTCAGTGCATCTTGTTGGCCGACAGCAAGGCGCATAAATTTTAGCTCTTGGTCGGTTAAGCCACGTTGACTGAATGTTGCCATCTCTTTTTCTATTTCAACGATTGAAGCTACAGTGGCATCAGCACGCACTTGAGCATTGAAAACGATAGCGCCCACTTCTCGATTGCTCGCGAAATAACTCCCAGCGCCATAGGTGTAGCCTTTATCTTCACGCAAATTCTGATTAATGCGGCTGTTAAAGTTGCCCGCTAAATTGAAGTTAGCCAGTTGGCTGAGAAAAAGCTCGCCAGTGGCATCGAAAGGCAACCCTTTTCGCACAAAACGGACGATGCTCTGCGGCGCATCAGGCTTATCAACCAGATATATCTTCCGCTCTGTCAGTGAGTTCACCACTTGGGGACGTAACAAAGGAGAAGCTTCACCGCGCCACTGCCCTAAAAAGGTTAACTGTTTAGCGACCTCTTTTTTGGAAATGTCGCCAACCACAACGATTTGCGTACCATGTGGCGTGTAATGTTTCGCATAGAAGCGTTTTACATCTTCTAATGTTAAATCGTTTAGTGATTGCTCAGTACCTTCACTTGCACGCGCAAAAATAGAGTTGCCAAACAGCACTTGACGAGTGGCTTGTGAAGCAAGCCAACCCGGTGTTTGATGCTGATAAACCAACCCTTCCAGCATTTGCTGTTTCAGCCGTGTAAAATCACTCTCTTTGAAAGCAGGATGAAATAAAACCTCTTCAACCACATCCAATGTTGCGGCAACATTCTTCTTCAAACTAGAGACCATAATACTGGTCGAATACTCATTGGCAGTAACACTGATAGTCGAACCTAAGGTATCTAATTGAGCTTGAATCGCTTCCACTGAGCGCTGAGTTGACCCTTCTTCAAGCAGCGCAGCGGTTAAATTAGCTAACCCTTCTTTGCCGCGCGCGGCGTGTCGCTCCCCTGCAGGCAAATTGATATTAATTAGCACGGTAGGCGTTTCGCTGGTTTGTGTGGCTAATAACTCAATACCGTTATCAAAATAGAGTTCGTACAATGTGGGCATTTGTGCTTTCACACCTTTTGCCACAGAAGGCATGATTGAGCGATCAAATTGATCTTCAACCTGGCGATAAGCCAATTGATCTTCGGTTATCGTTTGATGCTCAGGTAGCACTCTTTTAGGTGGTACGAAATTGGCTTTTTGAACGGCAAGATCGGCTTTATGTTTAGGCACAACACTTAAGGTAACCTTATGTTGATGAGCAATGAAGCGATGATAAGCCTGTTGAATTGACTCTGGGGTGACCGCATGAATCTGAGCTAATTGTTGCTCCAAGCGATCAGGCTGCCCATAAAACGTTTCGTTGGACGCAAGCTGCGTCACTTTTCCAGATACGCTTTGCAGCGCAAAGACCGCATTCGCTTCCGCCATACCGGTAATTTGATCAAGTCGACTCTGATCTACCCCTTGCTGTTCAAACTGACTGAGCGTTTGCATTAACTCTCGATACAAAGGAGCAAGCTGAGCTTTTTCACCCGAAGGTGCCATGGCATAAACATAGAAGGTACAAGCCAGTTCGGCACAATCTTGGAATGCCCCCGCATTAACGGCTTTTTGAGTTTTGACCAACGCTTGGTAGAGATAACTATTGGTACCGCTGCCTAACACTTTGGCAAGCGCATCTAACGAGGCTTGACTTTGAGCACCGCGATATTCTGTCGGCCAGCCCACCACAACCATGGGTTGCTGAATGCGATCTTCCAAGGTAATGAAACGATCTTGCGCCAATTGGGCCGGCTGTTTAGGTGCGTTATCAACGGCTGGGCCTGCCGGTATAGTGCCAAAATATTGATTAACCCATTCAAGTGTTTGCTGAACATCAATATCGCCGCCAATGGTCAGCACTGCATTATTCGGCCCATACCAACGTAAGAAAAACGCTTTAAGATCGTTGACGTCCACTCGATCAAGATCTTCGACATAACCGATGGTTTGCCATGAATAAGGGTGGCCTTCGGCATACATCGTCTCCGCCATTTTTTCCCACATCAACCCATAAGGGCGGTTGTCGTAGTTTTGTGCGCGTTCGTTTTTTACTGTGTCACGTTGGATCTCAAATTTGCGTTGAGAAACCGCGTTGAGCAAAAATCCCATCCGATCAGATTCGAGCCACAACACTTTTTCTAGCTGATTTGAAGGCACGGTTTGGTAATAATTAGTACGGTCACGGTTGGTACTCCCATTCATGGTTCCTCCCGCTTCGGTGATCAAGCGAAAATGTTCTTGATCGCCAACGTGCTCCGTTCCTTGAAACATCATGTGTTCAAAGAAATGAGCAAACCCTGATTTTCCAACCTCTTCACGCGCCGAACCAACATGATAAGTAACGTCGACGTGTACTAAAGGATCCGAGTCATCCGGTGAGAGCACGACGATAAGACCATTATCGAGCTGATATTTAGCATAAGGGATCATCACTTTTTCTGGTTGAGCATCCACTTGCTCAATCAGGGTAACCCCTTTCGGTAATGATGAAAAAAAAGCGATAGGTGCGACCGTTGATGAACAGCCGTAAATGGCAATAAGAGAAAGGGCACCTAGCCAAATTTTTCTCATAACAGCTCCTTAGAAAAAACCATAGAATACAGCGGCAAGCATGATGTAACGCAATGCTTTGCCGATCAAAATCATGACAAAAGTAGGTAAAAATCTCATGCGTAACCAACCTGCGGCCAAACAAAGCACATCGCCCACCACAGGTAGCCAACTGAATAAGAGGACCCAATAACCATATTTATTGAGCCAAGCTAATGCTTTATGACCGTGCTTTTCGCTTTCAGTTCGATTAGGTAACCAGATACCGAGCCAATAGTTGGTTAGCCCACCAAGGGTATTACCAGCGCTTGCAACGGCGATCACCCAAAATACGGGAAATTGATTCAGGCTTAATGTGGCGAATAAACTCGCTTCTGAGCTTCCCGGTAATAAGGTAGCACTGAGAAAACCACTAAAAAAAAGCACCCACAGCGCAGAGCCAGCAAACCAATATGAGAGCGGTTCCAAATAGGTGCTAAAAATGTCTAACATTTCATATCAAGAAGAACTTTGCCTCGAGTATGGCCCGTTTCAATCTGTTGATGAGCCGCAGCCACCTCCACCATCGGATAAACAGCTTGAATTTCCGTTTTCAATAAGCCAACGCTGACCATATAAAGCATGGTATCAAGCTGTTCAGGATTAGGATCAACTAATATGCCTGTGGCTTCAAAACCAAGTAATTTTGCTTTTTCACAGATAAGCTCTGCGCTTAGGGTCGGAACAGTAACGACACGCGCATGATCTTTCAAGCATTTCAAAGCATCGAGAGCCGCCTCACCCCCGACTAAATCAATCAGCACATCCACTTCTTCTAAGCGCTGTGAAGCAGGAGCAAAATTGTAATTAATGGCATGAGCACCGAGAGTCGCTAAATAATCCAAATTTTGTTCGCTGCACGTGGTATACACTTCGGCTTTTGCTGCTAAAGCAATTTGTACCGCTAAGTGCCCAACACCACCAGCGCCCGCGAGGATCAATACGCGATCCCCCTCTTTCACTTGCGCTTTATTTAGGGCTTGCGCCGCCGTTTGCCCTGCCAGTGGCAGCACCGCGGCTGCTTCTAAGGTCACAGCATCAGGAACAAGGCAGAGTTCGCTTTCTGCCACACACAGGTATTGGCTGTAACCGCCACCACGCAACGGAAACCCAACAAAGCCCGCCACATTATCTCCAATTTGAAAGCGGCGATTATCTTCACCCACCTCAATAACTTGTCCAGAAATATCGTAACCCGGCACCCATGGCAGCTTATCTTTGTTCTGCGCAGCAGCCCAACCTAGACCCGCCCGAGTTTTTACATCAATAGGGTTTACACCAGCAAAAGCCACTTTCACTAACACTTCGCCAGCTTTAGGTTGAGGAACGTCATTGGTTTGAATAACGAGCACCTCTGGTCCACCAAACTCAGTAATTGCGATCTGTTTATTATCCATGTCAAACTTCCCTATTGATAAAAAGAAAGGGATGCCTCAGCATCCCTTTGAATATATACCATTTTATTGCTTCTGGTTAATCTTTAGCTCGCAAAATAACCATCGGCTCGTCTAGGCCCTTAGCCAACAAGAGCAAGCAGAACGCCCGCGGCAACAGCGGAGCCCAGCACACCCGCTACATTTGGCCCCATGGCATGCATCAGTAAGAAGTTCTGTGGATTAGCTTCAAGCCCCACTTTGTTCACTACTCGCGCCGCCATCGGTACCGCAGACACACCAGCCGCGCCAATGAGAGGGTTAATATCCTCTTTCGAGAATTTATTAAGCACTTTCGCCATCAACACACCACCAGCCGTACCAATACTGAAAGCAATAGCACCGAGCGCCAAAATACCTAATGTTTCCAAGTTCAAAAACTTATCAGCTTGCAGTTTAGAACCAACGCCTAAGCCTAAGAAGATAGTAACGATGTTGATCAGTTCATTTTGCGCTGTCTTGGATAGACGCTCAACCACACCCGATTCACGCATTAAATTACCTAGACAGAACATTCCCACTAATGGCGTTGCTGACGGTAAAAATAGAATCGTCATCAATAGCACCGCCAAAGGAAACAGTATTTTCTCTGTTTTCCCAACGTGGCGTAGCTGAGCCATTTTGATTTTTCGCTCTTCGGGTGTTGTGAGTGCCTTCATGATCGGCGGCTGAATAATAGGGACTAATGCCATATAGCTGTAAGCGGCCACAGCGATTGCACCTAATAAATCCGGCGATAATTTACTGGCAAGGAAAATAGCGGTTGGGCCATCGGCTCCACCAATGATGGCGATGGACGCAGCATCGGCCATGGTAAATTCCATACCCGGTACATAGTTGAGTAATATCGCACCAAACAGGGTGGCGAAAATACCAAACTGAGCGGCCGCACCTAGCCATAACGTTTTAGGGTTTGCAATCAATGCCCCGAAATCGGTCATCGCGCCCACGCCCATAAAAATCAGCAGTGGAAAAACGCCCGTCTCAATACCAACATGATAAACGTAATAAAGCAGACCGCCGGGTTCGGTAAAACCCGCATTCGGAATATTCGCTAAAATCGCACCAAAGCCGATCGGCAATAGCAGCAGTGGCTCAAAACCTTTACGAATAGCCAAAAACAGCAGAATGCAACCGACCAAAATCATGCAGATTTGGCCTAGCTGAAAATTAGCGATCCCTGTTTCAGACCATAAGGTCAATAATCCGTCCATGGTTCTCCCTTATGCTAAGCTCAGCAGTGGTGCACCAA